>JAUNBV010000002.1:0-11772 GCA_030526885.1 Syntrophomonadaceae bacterium | reverse complement strand
AGGTTGACTGCGTTGGGCACGCCCACTAAAACAAACAGCACGAAGGGATAGTAGAACCATCCCAAATCGATGGCCGCGCCGCAGAACGGAATGATGATTTCGGTGCCGCGCCCCAGGTATTGCAGGATGCCAATTATCACTACGCCCAATAGCAGCTGTAAAACTATTTTCACGCGGGCGCGCAGGCCCAGCGAGCGTTTCAGCACTACCTTGATATAATCGTCCCAAAAGCCGATGGCGCCAAACGCAGTCAGCGCCAACAGCGCCGCCACCGCTTTCAAATCCCAGCCGGCCATCAGGAATACCACCACCAGTATGGCGGTTATCATCATTATGCCGCCCATGGTGGGCGTACCAGCTTTGCTCAAATGGCTTTGCGGGCCGTCGTCCCTAATAGTCTGTCCCGCTTTTATTCGGCGCAGCCAGGGGATCAAGGCCGGACCCATCAACAATACCACGCCCAGAGCCGCAACAATGGCGATTATGGATACGATTCCGGCGGGACTCATAATTTTTCTCCCGTTGGGGACGGGCACAACCAGCCTTCCATCAGCTCTTCCAGCTTCATGCCCCGTGACGCTTTGAACAAAACCGCATCCCCACGGGAAATATGCTCCCGCATCCAGAGCAGGCACGCGCCGGCATCGGCAAAGCGGTAAATGCTTTCCGGGTCCATGCCCGACCGGCACGCTCCCTCGGCTATATCCGCCGCTCGGCGCCCCACCGTCAATAGAGTGCGGACCCCCAGCAGCGCCGCCCGGTCCCCTACCTCGCGATGCCCTTCGCGTTCATAGCTGCCCAATTCCAGCATATCGCCCAATACCGCTACTTTGGCGCGGGAACCCGCAATCTGATGGAGCAGGCCCAAAGCCGCTTTCATCGAAGGAGGGCTGGCGTTATATGTATCGTTGATAACAACGCCGCCCTCCGGCAATTCAATGATGTGCATGCGCAACTTGCTCAAGGTAATGCCTGCCAATGCGGTTTTTATATCGGCGCATGATACGCCCAACAACCTGGCCGTGCCCGCCGCCGCCGCCATATTGTACGCCAGCTCCGGCACCGGTAGCGGCAGCGCCAACAACATCGCTTCTCCCAGTAGTTCCATCCGCACCGCCAAGCCTTCCGCATCACACCGGGTCTGCAATATGCGCATCTCGCAATCCTCGGCCCAGCCGAAGCGATACAGCTTGGCTTTATGCCCGGCGGCAGCCTCCCGCAACAGTTGCTGATCGCCATTGATCAGGGCAAAGCCGCCTTCCTCAATATAATCCAGTATCTCGGCCTTAGCCCGGGCGATGTTCTGAATGCTGCCCATGCTCTCCAGATGCACCGCTTCCACATTGCTGATAACGGCATGGCTGGGGCGTGCAATAGCCGCCAGGGCGCTTATCTCCCCCGGCGCACGCATGCCCATTTCCACTACCGCGTTGCGGCAGGCAGCATCAAGATTAAGCAAGGTTATCGGCAGGCCGATTTCATTATTGAAATTGCCCTGGGTCTTCAACACCGGACCCAATGGCTGCAAACAGGCGGCCAGCATATCCTTGGTGCTGGTTTTACCTACGCTTCCGGTCACCGCTATCAGCGGGAGTTCAAACTCCATGCGCCAGGCGTGCGCCAATTGCTGTAACGCGCTTAAGGTATCGCGCACCTCTATCACCGGCAGGCTCAACTGCGGGCGGGGTTCAAATCCCTGCTCCACCATTACCGCAGCCGCGCCTTTGGCGGCAGCTTGATCCAGATAATGGTGTCCGTCCCCGTTGGCGCCGCGCAGCGCCACAAACAAATCGCCCGGCTTCAGGAGGCGACTGTCATGGGCTATACCGGAAAAACAACCGTTCACGGCGGCGCCCTCCGGCATGATGATATGCGCTTTTATCGCTTGAGCCACAAAGTTAAGATCTATCTTCATTCTTCGCCAGGCCTTCCCATAGTTCGAAGGCTACCTTCCTGTCGTCAAAATCGAGCACTTCGCCCATCACCAACTGGTAATTCTCGTGGCCTTTACCGGCTATTATCACCATATCATCGGGCCGGGCCATGGTAAGAGCATGATATATGGCCGAGCGGCGATCCACGATCTTGGCATAACGGATGCCTTCCACTCGCAGGATTCCCGGAATTATTTCGTCAATGATTGCCTCCGGCACTTCGGTGCGGGGATTATCGGAAGTAACAATGCAAAAATCGCTGTACTTGGCGGCTATTTCGCCCATGATCGGACGCTTGGTGCGATCCCGGTCGCCGCCACAACCGAATACCGTTATCAACCGCCCAGCAGTCAGTTCCCGGGCCGTCTTTAATATGTTTTCCAGTCCGTCCGGGGTATGCGCATAATCCACCACGATGCTGAACTCCTGTCCGGCGCGCACCTGTTCAAAACGGCCGGCCACGCCGGTCACGCGCTGCAGGACATCAAATATCAGCTCCGGAGCCAGCTTTTCCCCCAGGCCCCAGGCTATGGCGGCCAGAGCATTATAAACGCCGAACTGGCCGATAAGCTGTATGTTTACCGGGTATTCACGGCCCGCATGCCGTACCTTGAAGGAAGTTCCTTTCAGGCTCAGCCGCACGTCCGTGGCTCGCACATCCGCCTCTTGCTCCATGCCGAACGTCAAAACGCGGGCCCGGCAACGGTCAATGAAATACTGGGCCCATGGATCGTCGCGGTTTATTACCACAAAAGTATCTGCCCCCGGCTCTACTCCGGCCAACAGTTGCGCCTTGGCCGCGGCGTAATGCTCCATATCCGCGTGATAATCCAGATGATCCTGCGTCAGATTGGTGAAGACGGCGCTGGCGAAGCGCAGCTTGCACACCCGTTTCTGGTCCAAAGCATGGGAGGAAACCTCCATCACCATGGAATCGCCGCCACGGTCGTGCACCTGAGCCAGAAAAGCTTCGATTTCCATCGATTCCGGGGTGGTATGTCCATAACCAATTTCCATGTCATCGTATTTGCCGTAAAGCGTCCCCAGGATAGCTGTCTTTTGGCCCGCGGCCTGCATCAGCTCCATTATCAGATGAGTGGTGGTGGTCTTGCCGTTGGTTCCGGTCACCCCTACCACCCGCATTGAGTGGGAAGGAGCGCCGTAAAAGTTCGAGGCCAGCTCGGCCAAGGCCGCCCGGCAATCATCGCATTGCAGCAGGGTTACCGCCGCAGGAAGCTCCAGCGTTTTCTCCGCCAACACCGCAACAGCGCCCTGTTCCACCGCCGCCTGCGCATAGCGATGACCGTCCGTTTTCAGGCCCGGTATACACACGAACAAAGCGCCCGGCACCACCTTGCGGGAGTCATAGACTACTGCCGTAATATCGTGTTCCGCGGAACCCTGCTTTAGAGTATATTTTATTCCTGTCAGCACAGCTTTAAGTTGCATCCCATTCCTCCTGATTTAATATATCAATTTGGAGCCAAATCCTTACACTCCGGTATTTTTAAACTATGGTGCCGCCGCGGCTTCCGCTCCGGCTGCCGCCTGTTCTTCCAAAGCCGCGGCTTCATCTGTGGAACGAAATTTCACCTGGATAATCGAACCGCTGCTCATCTGTTGGCCGGGTGCGGGGTTTTGCTCAAACGCCACCCCGCTGCCTGCGGGAACCAGATACAGGCCTAGGTCTGCCAGGATGGCAGAAACCTGGCGCATGCTACGGCCTTGTAGCTCCGGCACGGTTACCGTGCCGCCGTTTTCGGCATCAGCGGCATCCGTCAAATATATGATTACCTGTGAGCCTGGCTCCATACGGGTTTTGGCCGCCGGCGTCTGACGCCACACGGTATTGCCCTCACCCTGGATAACCGCGTTAAACCCTCGGCTACTGATTGCCGATTCCGCTTCCGACCGCTCCATATTTACCACATCAGGCACCAGGCGGGTATCGATCTGAGGGGCGGCCTCCGGCGCCAAGCCGTTGCCGTTATGCTGCAAGGGTTCCCCCATGTATATCAGGGAATCCTTCAGTATTTCTCTTACCGCCGGGGCGCATACCGTGCCTCCATAGTAGGGATAGTATTTGGGATAATCCGCCGCTACGATACAAACTAACTCGGGATCGTTGGAGGGCGCAAGGCCGATAAAGGATACATAATAGTTGTTGGTAGTCAGATAGCCTCCTTTTTCGGGATCTATTTTCTGCGCCGTGCCGGTCTTGCCCCCGACGCGATAGCCTTCAATATATGCGTTTTTACCGGTTCCGTTGATAACCTCCCCCTCCAGTATGAGGCACAGCTCCTTGGCCGTTTCCGCCGAAATCACCTGAGCGGTCGGCTCCGGTTGGGCCTGATATACCACATTGCCCTGATGATCTACCGCTTGTTCCAGTATATAGGGTTTCATTAATTTGCCCTCATTGCAGACGGCTGATACCGCGGTAAGGAGCTGCAGGGGGGTAATGGCGTTGGCCTGCCCCATAGCCATAGTGGCTAAATAAATATCCCTCTCTTCGGCCCATTTCTTCGGCACCAGAAGCGCAACGTCCTCACCGGGGAGATCGATGCCGGTTTTACCGGTAAAGCCAAACGCCTCCAGGTAGTGATAATACTTTTCTACTCCCAGCTGCAACCCCGCTTTGGCAAAGCCCACGTTGCACGAGTTTTCCACAATTTGCGCAAAAGTCTGGTCGCCGTGGGCGGTATGGTTAGAACACCTTATGGTCTCCGCCCCTACCTTCACCGAGCCGGGGCAATAAAAACGGCTGTATTCATTGACCACCTTTTCCTCCATCAGCATGGCGGAGGTGATGATTTTCATGGTCGAGCCCGGTTCAAAGCGGTCGCAGATGGCGAAGTTCCTGCGGTTTGAAGCAGGGTAATCGTTGTAGCTGTTGGGGTCAAAGCCGGGGCGCATGGCCATAGCCAGAATGGCTCCGGTTTTAGGATTCATCACCACGGCCAGGGCGCGGTCCGGGTCGTGCTCCGCGATCACCTTATCTAGTTCGCGTTCGGCAACGTATTGAATCGTTTCATCAATAGTCAACACCAGGTTGGCTCCGTCGATGGGCGCCACATATTCGTGAATGCCATCCTCCATCTCCCGACCCGCCGCATCGCGCTCTACCACGATATAGCCGGGGGTGCCGCCAACCAGTTCGTCATAATAGAAGTCTATGCCTTCAAGTCCATCGTTGTCGATCCCGGCGATGCCCAGAACGTGACCGGCCAGCATCCCCTTGGGGTAATAGCGGCGGCTCTCCTCGACCAGGCTGATGCCTTCCACGTCCAGCTCGCGCACCGCCGCGCTCTGCTCCTGGGTGATCTGGCGTTTCACGTACTCATAGGAACTGTTGCGGGTAATGCGTTCAAAGATGGTGCTTTCCTCCATACCCAGCACCGGCGCCAAGGCCTCCGCTGCCGCCCGGGCGTCATCCAGGTCGCCAATCTGGGTGGGATTGGCCACCACGGTATCGGTGCTGATGGAAATAGCCAGTTCCTGCATATTGGCGTCATAAATGGTTCCCCGCTTGGACTCAACCGGCTGCTCCCAGGTGCGGTTGCGGGTGGCCTTTTCCGACAATTCGCTGCCTTGCACGAACTGCACCCAAAAGAGACGCCCGCCCAGCACGAAAAAAACGCACATAAATACAAAAAAAAGCGTGGTTATACGCTTCTTTACCCGCAAACTACCGCTCCGCATCCCACGCCCTCCTTTTCACTGCAAATGTTTATCCATTACCGGCTGCGAGGCTGACAATATTGGCATACAAACGGCTTAAGCCACGTTTTTCCTCCATTTCCGCTATCGCTCCGGTATCGCTTTCCTCCATCATCACCAAGGGCTCCGCCGCCATCGCCACTATATAGGAAGTCTCCAGCCCCGGCCGCACCATGTTGAGCTCGGTTGCGGCCAGCTCCGCTATGCGGTCCAGCGACTGCTGCTGCGATATCTGATACTCCAGCCTCATGCGCTCCGTTTCCAGGCGGCTGTTTTCCTTTTCCAGCGACAGTATCTGATAATTGAGCACCGCATGGTTGATGCACAGGAACACCAGCAAAAGCGCCAAACCAAACATCAGGATGCCGCTCTTGACAATAATGCCTATGCCATGATGGGGCTTGCGCTTGGGCGCCGTCCGGGCTTTAGGCGCCGGCTCCGGCACCGCCTTAGACCCCGCCTCCACCCGTTTAAGCTCCGGGCGGGCATAATAAAATTCGTAAGCTCTTGCGGTTGCTCCATGCATAGTATGCTTTTGCCCCCCTTTTTAAGAACTTAAAGCTTCTCCGCTACCCTAAGCCGGGCGCTACGCGCCCGATTATTGGCCGCCAACTCTTCATCATCGGCTACTATGGATTTGCGGCTTATCAGCTTCAGCCGCGCCCGATGCTGGCACACACACACCGGATAAGACGGCGGGCATATGCAGTCCCTGGCCGCTTCCTGCATATAATGCTTGACGGCGCGGTCCTCCAATGAGTGAAAAGTGATAACGCATAGCCGTCCGCCCGGTTTTAATAACTCCTCGCATTGTGACAATACCTCCTGCAAGGCGTCCATCTCCTCGTTGACCGCTATGCGGATCGCCTGGAAACTGCGGCGGGCCGGATGCTGCTCCCGGCTGTAACGCGCCGGTACGCTGCGGCGGATGATGTGTGCCAATTGCAGTGTAGTAGTGATTTTATGCTGTTGGCGGTAGTTTACAATCCCTCTGGCAATACTCTTGGCATAACGCTCCTCCCCGTAAAGGAAAAGGATACGGCTTATTTCATCCTCGGACCAGGTGTTGAGCAAATCGGCGGCATTCAGGCCCTGACTGCGATCCATTCTCATATCCAGCGGCCCGTCGTCATGAAAACTGAAACCCCGCTCCGCTTGGTCCAGCTGAAAGGAGGAAACCCCCAGGTCAAGCATAATACCGTCCACAGCAGTCACCCCCTGCTCGCTGAGCAGGCTTTGTACCCGGCGAAAGTCGCCATGGATAAATGTGATATTGGGGCGGGCCAGCTTCTTCTCGGTTTGCGCCATGACCTCCGCATCTTTATCCAGGGCATAGATACGGGCCTGTGCGTTAAGCCTTTGCGCCAGCAATTCCAGATGACCGCCGCCGCCGGCGGTGCAATCAATATAAATCCCATCCAAAACCGTGACCAGATTGTTTATCGTCTGCTCCGGCAAAACCGCCCGGTGCCCCATATTCAACCCCTAAAACCCGACATCCAGGTTTTCGGCGATCTTTTCAAAGGATTGCTCGGCCACATTGCTGTAGCTTTCCCAACGATCGGCGGCCCAAACTTCTACCCGGCGGTCCACCCCTATGAGAGAGACATCCTTCTCGATCTCCGCATGCTCTCGCAAAGTCTGGGTCAACAATATACGCCCCTGCCGGTCCATCTCCAGCTCCGAAGCGCCGGCAAAAAAGAAGCGGGCAAAAGACCGTGCATCCGCTTTGGTCAGCGGCATATTGCGCACTTTCTCCTCCAGCTCTTTCCACTCGCTCATGGGATACAAAAAAATACAGCCGTCCAAACCTCTGGTCGCAACAAAGCCGGCGCCCAAACCCTCTCTGAACTTGGCCGGCACCGTTATCCTGCCCTTGGCGTCAAGGCTATGTAGGGATTCTCCCATGAACACCCCAGACTTCACATCACTTTCAGGGATTTTAAACCACTTCCAACCACTTATACCCACTTTAATTCAATATTTTTAACAATTTTCCTCCTTTGTGAAAATTTTAGCAATCTTTTTTTTAAGCCTGCCGCAAAAAACTCCCCCGGTTCCGATACAAAAAACGGATCCGGGGGAGTTCGTTTTATTTAAAATCAGCCCCTGGAGGGCAGCCATACCTCCTGCGCGCTGTGTCCGGGATAGTCATAAACCACGCAGGTATCAACGATCATATCATGCGGGGCCTGCCGCTTGGAGGTAAACAGGGCGGTCAGGTAGCCCAGATATGAGCCCAATAATTGAGAAATACTGCGCCCCACCAGCTCACGCATCACTACCGTGCCCCAGTCCAGCGCCGCGCCGTCCGTTCTTACCACCCGTATGCCCATCACCATCTTGCCTAGGGTCTGTGCGGTCAGGCGGGTCATGACGATAAAGTAGGCCGCGCCCAGCAGGCCTAAAAACAGGCCGTTGATAAACAACAGCTCCGGCCATGCGCCGCTACCGTTCAATACCGGCAGCAGTATGCGCAGCACCGCGCCCACAATGCCGATCACCGCCAGGTCAATCAAAAAAGCGAATAAGCGCCGCCAGAGACCCGATACCACAAAGACTTCGGGTGGCGCCGGCGCGGCATTGGTCATCGCCGTGGCGGGCAAAGGCGGCGGCAGGGCGCCGTTGGCGGCGTCTCCGATTGCTGCGTCATCCGGCCACGGCATGGGTTGAGCATCGGGCATCATGTTTATGCCGCCGGGTTCATTGCCTTGTTCTTGTGCCGTCATCTAGATCGCCCCCTCAGTATAGAGATACAGCGCGCGCGGCTGGTTCAAGTCATTTAATAACGTCTGCTGCCACTGCGGTGAGCCCAGCGATGCGCTCATGGTCCACATATAGTTCCAGAAGTTGTTGGTATAGCTATATTCCCGCACCGAAGGATCCGTAAGCCCGGCCAGTTCCCCAGCCCGTGCCACTGCGGCATCCCGGTCGCCTATGGCATCGATCAGATCCAGCTCCAGGGCCTGCAATGCCGTATAAACACGGCCATCCGCGAGCTCCAACACTTTTTCCCGCTCCATATCGCGGCCCTCGGCCACCACATCGACGAAGAAGCCGAAATACTCATCGATCAGGGCCTGGTTGATAGCCGCTTCCTCCGGGGTAGACGAACGCCAGCCGCTGTTCATATCCTTGACCGCGCCGCTTTTGTACACTTCAACCGAAAGCCCCATCTTTTCCGCCAGTTCCGCCATATTCAAATAACTGGAGATAACGCCGATGGAACCGGTCATGGTCATGCGCTGGGCAAAGAGCTCGTCCGCGGTCATGGAAATATAATAAGCGGCTGAGGCCGCCATGCTTTCCATAGATACCACCAGCGGCTTGGGATAAAGCTCCTGCAATTCCTTCACGGTCTGATAGACCTCGTCGCATTCATATACCCCGCCGCCGGGCGAATCCACCGCCAACACTATAGCCGCGACCTGGGGATCCCCATACGCATCGGCCAACGCTTGCAGCAGCGCGCCATGGCGATATTCAGAGGTGGCATAGTCCCCGTAATCCAGGATGGTGCCCTTCAGGTGGATTAAAGCCACGTCCTCAAAATCGCTGCCAATATAGTCATACTCCGTTATGAAACCCGGGCCTTGCGCCAAAAGGCTATCCCATCCCTCCATCCATTTCACCGATTCGATCTCGGAAATTTCCGCGGGCGTGGAGTCAATATTGAACCAGGCCACGCACAGTACCGCAAAAACTATCAGCGCCATCCATCTTTTAGCGTTCACAAAAAAACCTCCTTATAAATTTATTGGTCTAACTCCTGGTCTTGCCTTAAACTTAGGATACCACAAATTTTAACAATCACAAGCGCAAACTGCGTTTCGGCCCCTTGTCATGCCGAGCGGCATCGGCATGGAGCCTGTCCCGCCACACCGCCTAAGGAAGCCTTTGCTCGGCCTGCCCGCGCGAAACCGCATACTGTGCTTAAGGGCCATACAGCACCGGCTCAGTTTATAAAGCGCTCATTTAATACGGTATCCGGCAACTTCAATCGCTCCCCTCCCCCAGCTCAGCAATTAGCTTATGGATGGCGCGCGATTCTATGCGGGAAACGTAAGAGCGGCTGACGCCCAGCAGGCGGGCGATGTCGCGCTGGGTCTCCTTCAGCCCGGAGAAAATGCCGTAGCGCATCTCGATGACCTGGCGTTCGCGCGGGGACAGGACGTGCAGTTTGGATAAAATGCGCTCCCCCTGTATTTTATCGGCCAACGTATCCACCATGTCGTCCTCCGCCGCCAGCACGTCCACCAGCGCTATTTCGTTGCCTTCCTTATCAAAGCCGATAGGGTCGTAGATGGACACGTCCTGCTTATTTTTCTTGGTGGCGCGCAGATACATCAGGACTTCATTCTCCACACAGCGCGACGCATACGTGGCCAGCCGCACATCACGCTCCATCTTGAAGCTGTTGATAGCCTTTATCAGGCCGATAGTGCCGATGGAAATTAGGTCGTCCAGTTCATCGCGGCGGCTTTCGTACTTGCGCACCACATGCGCCACTAGCCGCAAGTTATGCTCGATAAGACGATCGCGCGCTTCTCGGCTTCCCGCCTCCATTTCCTCCAGACAGCGTCGCTCCTCTTCCGCGCTGAGCGGCTGTGGAAAGACCTGATTGGCCAGGTAACCGAAAACCAGCCAATAAAGCCCCAAAGTCCCGGCCAGCGCACCCCAAAATGCCAGCACCTTAAAAACACCTCCGCCCCGTAAGCGTCTTTTCCGCTCTAATACCTTACGCAGCGGCGGATTGTCCCGTGACTGGCATTTGCTGTCAAAAATAGTTTAAGGGCAGCGGGCTAAGGCATGGCCGGCGGTTTATATCCCTGCGGCCTCCATCATCTTCCATCCGCGCTCGAGGCAGCCGTCAATGCGCTGCGATGTGGGAGACCAATTGTTGATAGGCGTTCAAGATGATGCCTAACATATAGGTAACAAAGGGCTCGCTGCGGTTGGCGTTGTCATACCAGCCGGCGGCGCTGCTCTGCAGGGCGGCGTAGTAAGCATCCTGGGTTTGCTCGATAAGAGTTTCAAGGCTGATGTATTTCCCGATGGCGTAGCCGGAACGGTTCAGCAACAACAGCGTGAGCAGGCGGCTCATCCTGCCGTTGCCGTCGCCAAAGGGGTGTATACACAGGAAGTCGAGGACAAATACGGGAATGAGCAGCAGGGGTTCGATCTCGCCCCGCTCCGCTTCACGCAGGTAGGCGGCGCAAAGGCGCGCCATGGTTGACGGGGTCTCGTCCGCAGGAATGGTCGGGAGGCTGATTTTTCCGCCTTGGGCGTCGTGGCCCGCAATGGGGTTATCGCTTTTTTTGAAGCGCCCGGCGGCAGGCGACCCGCTGTAGCGGAACAAGTCACGGTGCAGCGAAATTATGACCTCGGGATGGGGCGGAAGGTAATAGTAGTTTTCATGGATGGTATTGAGGACATCGCGATACCCCGCTATCTCGATCTCGCTGCGATTTTGCGGGGCGGTTTCTTGTTTCACCAGTGCGCTGACGCGCTGACCCGGAGCCGAGATGCCCTCAATTCGGTTGGAGGCGGCGGCGGATTCGGTGGCGGCCGCTCGCTGCAATTCATTCAGCACATATGGCCTGGCGGCAATAAAACTGCTCTGCTCCCTCCGGCACTCGTGAATAGCGGACAGTGTGCCCACAATATCCTCCGTTTGCAGCGCTTCGGCTACCGGCCGGTAATCAAACTCCCTCACCGCGATTCCCCCTTCCGCCTTTTTATCTGTTTTATGGTATTTCTTTAATTGTATTACGCTTTAATGGAAATGCAAACCCATTAATGACAAAGCGGCGTTCTTGATTATGGATAGGATTAAAGCCGGCCTCCGCTCATTGCCGCCGGCCTTTAAAGCTCCTCTGGCCCCGTCATGGCAAGCATCGGACCCGTCCCCATAAACCGCCTGCCATCCCGCACCGTTTACCTCCCGCCGCCGCTCCGCCCGCCTGCAGCGCGATTAAAGCCTTTGCTCTTTAAACCGCCGGATACCATGTGACGGGGGCTTGCCTTTTATCCCCCAACAAGGGATGCTGCCTCATTAATAACAAAATATTGCTCATACTATTTAATTAGGCTATAATTGTATTAATATGTCTAAGAA
>JAUNBV010000122.1 GCA_030526885.1 Syntrophomonadaceae bacterium | reverse complement strand
GGCCGCGGCAACTTTGCGGATATGATCCACTACCTCATGGGAAGTGAAGTTGCGGAAATTATATTTTTGACAGCGGGATAAAATAGTGGCCGGTATCTTGTGGGCTTCGGTGGTAGCCAATATGAAAATGATATATCCGGGCGGTTCCTCCAAGGTTTTGAGCAGGGCGTTGAAGGCTTCGTTGGTCAGCATGTGTACTTCGTCGATGATATAAACCTTTTTCTTGCCCTGGGCGGGCATGATGCGCACTTTTTCACGCAGATCGCGAATCTCATCGATGCCGCGGTTAGAAGCCGCGTCGATCTCAATCACATCCATGAAGCTGCCGTTGGCTATGTCCCGGCAGGAGGAGCATTCATTGCATGGTTCGCCATCCTGCGGGTTTTCGCAGTTTACCGCCCGCGCGAGGATTTTGGCCAGACTGGTCTTGCCGGTGCCGCGAGGACCACAGAAGAGATAGGCATGGCTTAAACGGTTGTCTCTCACCGCATGCCGCAAGGCCGCCACATTCTGTTCCTGTCCTACCATATCCCGAAAACGCTGCGGTCGCCAGACGCGGTATAAAGCCTGATATGTGCTCATGCCCCTGCCTCCCTTAATATATAAACAACCGCCTCGCCGGTTATTTTTGAAAAAGCCGTGCACCTGGCTCCGACTGCACCTTCCGAGCGCTGCCTGAAGCAGTTAACTCCATTCAGGCTCCCCCTCGTCACATGGTGATAACCCCTTAGTGCTGCTTCCTTCCGGACCTGACACGGTTCAGAGCGTACCATTGCGAAGGACCCAAACTTCAACGCCACTTACTCAAGCCGGACCTCACAAGGATACAGCCTCGGCCCAGGAATTCAACCCCGCTGTAGCGGATTGCGAGTTACAGGGCACCGCTACCTCCCCGTCTAGCACGGCACCATAATTTTAACGTGTTTAAACCGCAAATGCAAGGGCGGATATAAAGCGCCAAAAATTTTCCTCCGGTAAGCGGCGCACATTTTAAGTTGCTAATTCTTCAATTATTCACCATAATATAGTTATCGGCCTAATCTTTAGGAAGAAGGATTTATGATATGGAGACCCAGATGCGGGAAATAGTCCATGAATTCATACAAACGGGACGCCTCACGGAACTGAGGGCGCAGCCCTGGGAGGAATGGCTGATCCCGGATCTGGCCGAGCTGCTCAATAATTTAAACAGCTCCGACCGCGTAATCCTGTTTCGCCTGCTGACGCGGGCCATAGCGGCACAGGTTTTTGCGTATCTGGATAAAGAGGAGCGCAATTCGCTGTTAAAGGGCTTAAACGATGAGGAAACCCGCTACATACTGGCGAATCTGAGCCCGGACGACCGTACCGCGCTGTTTGAGGAATTGCCGGGGCAGGCCACCCAGCGTATGCTCAATTTGCTGAGCCCGGACCATTTGAAAGAAGTGCGGTTCCTGCTCGGCTATCCCGAGGAAAGCGTTGGCCGCCTGATGACGCCGGATTATGTGGCGGTGCGCCCTTACTGGACGATAAAGGCGGCACTGGAGCATATAAGGAGCCGCGCTCATAAGAGCGAGACCATCCATACGATCTATGTTACCGACAACGACTGGAAGCTCTTGGACGGTCTGGACCTGACCCTGCTTATCCTGGCCGATCCCAATGCCATGGTCGAAACCATTATGGATTACAATTTCGTCAGCCTGTCCGCATTTGACGATCGCGAGCTGGCGGTGCACCAGATCCAGACCTATGACGTGTGGGCCTTGCCGGTAGTGGATTCGGACGGGGTGCTGCTGGGGCTGGTGACCCACGATGACATCATGGACGTGGCGGAAATGGAGGTCACAGAGGACTTTCACCGCAGCGCCGCCGTCATTCCCCTGAAAGCGTATTACAGCGATCTGGGCATGAAAGAACTGGTGAGCAAGCGCATCGGCTGGCTGTTGGCGTTGATATTCGTGAGCTTGCTCTCCGCCGGGGTCATCACCTATTTTGAATCGGCCCTGTTGGCCCTGCCGCTTTTGGTAGCCTTCATCCCCATGCTTATCGGCACCGGCGGCAATGCCGGCGCCCAGGCGGCTACGCTTATGGTGCGCGCGCTGGCTACCGACGATGTGCATATCAGCGAATGGCTGGGCGTGTGTTCCAAGGAAATGCTGGTCGGCGCCGTGCTGGGCATACTGACCGGAATACTGGGCGTTGCTTCCGGCTGGGCCATCAGCGGCGAACCGCTGGTAGGGCTGATCGTAGGCCTGAGTATGCTGGCGGTGGTGTTCGTGTCCAATCTGGTAGGCATTCTTACTCCCTTTTTGCTCACCCGCTTCAACATTGACCCCGCAGTAGCCAGCAACCCGCTCATCACCTCCATCACCGACGTGGTAGGCTTAGTCATCTACGCCATTATTGCGGCGGCAATAGTCTTCCTGCTGGTGTAAATCAATGACCGTGAATTGTTTATACTAAGCAGTATATAAAGGGATCGTAGCGTTAATGAAAAAACTCTATCCGCACATCAGTATAACCGAGGGAGCATGTACCTTTCCGTGGTGCAACATGTTGCTGATTGAAGATGAACTAAACGCGCTGGTGGATTGCAGCCCCGCGCCGGAACCGATGGAGCAGCTAAAGGATGTCCGCATAGACGCGTTCTATATGACGCACGGCCATTGCGACCATGTGAGCGAGTGTTTTCAATACTATCCCGGCGCAGAGATGCTGATGCACCCGCTGGATATTGAACTGGCGGCCAGCCCGGAGCTTCAGCTCATGCAACTGGGTTTTGATATCTATCCCATACCCGATATCCGCGCCATCTATTTGGACGCGGCCTGGTATTCCCCCTGCACCGCTACCGGCACCCTGCAGGACGGACAGCGCCTGTCTACCGGTGATGTGGACATCGATGTGGTACATCTGCCCGGCCACACTCCCGGCCACTGCGGCTTTGCTTTTCCGCAGCACGGTATGCTGTTCACCGGCGACATCGGCCTGGACAAGTTTGGCATATGGTGCGGGGATACCCAAAGCCAGGTAGGGGATTGCATCCGCTCCATCCACCGTATCGGCGAACTGCAGCCCGATGTAATCGTCAGTTCACACTGGTCGATAATAGATAAAAACATACCCCGCCGCCTGCACGACTACGAAAACATCATCTACCAGCGCGAGGAAGCTATCGCCAAGCACCTGCGCCGGGGCCGGCACACCATTATTGAAATCGCGGAGGAAAAGCCCATTTACGGCAAATTCAACGAGCCTTGGGTAGAGTTATACCGCATGCACGAGCGCATGATGATTCTCAAACATTTAGAATACATGGTGGAAAAAGGCGAGGTCGAACAGGACCAAGATATCTATCGGCTGAAATGAGCGGATAGAAACCGCCAAAACCGATGCAATTAAGCTTAAAAGGGGCAAGCTTTCCATACAGCTAATCAAAGGATAAGGAGCCTTGCGATACATAATGGCGGTGTTTTTTTGAGGAGGTGTGAACTATGCCGATAATAGCAGCGTGTATCGTGCCGCATCCGCCGTTGGCGATACCGGCGGTGGGACGCGGACAGGAACTGGAGATCATGGATACGGTGAGGGCGCTTAAGGAGGTGGCGCGCCGTATCGGGGAGCTGGAGCCCGACACGGTGATTTTTATCAGCCCTCATGCGGTGGCTTATGCTGATTATATCCACCTTGCCCCCGGCGACTCCGCTTCCGGCGATATGTCGCGTTTTGGCGCGCCCGGCTGCCGCTTTAAGGTCAATTACGACGCGGAGCTGTGCGCGGTGGTGGCCGCCGCCGCCAAGGCGATTGATTTTCCCGCCGGTACCCTGGGGCAGCGGGAGCCGGAATTGGACCACGGTTGCACCGTGCCCCTGTACTATATTAGTCCCGCATTATCTTCCGACTGCCGGGTACTGCGGGTCTCCGTCTCCGGGCTGAGCGCGGGGGAACATTACCGCTGCGGCATGTTGCTGGCCGAAAGCGTTGAAAAGCTGGGGCGGCGCGCGGTGGTGGTGGCCAGTGGCGATTTGTCCCATCGCTTAAAGGCAAAGGGGCCTTATGGCTTTGACCCTGCCGGGCCGGAATTTGACCGAGCGGTTACCGCGGCGATGGGGGCGGGGGATTTCTTGTCGTTTCTCACGCTGGATACGCAGCTGTGCAATGATGCGGGCGAATGCGGGCTGCGGTCCTTTCAAATCATGGCGGGAGCTTTTGACGGCAGGGCGGTCAGGAGCGAGCTGCTGTCCTACGAAGGCCCCTTCGGGGTAGGCTATGGCGTGGCGTGGTTTAAGCCCGCCGCCCCCGATTCCCAACGGTTGCTGCTGGAACGGCTTCAGGAGCGCAACCGCGAGGCGTTAGCCGCTACCCGGGCGGGGGAGGATGCGCTGGTGCGGCTGGCACGGCAATCGTTGGAATACTATGTGCAAACCGGTAAAGCCATGCCTCTGCCGGAGGGCTTGCCGGAGGAATTTCTAAAGCAACGAGCGGGGGCTTTCGTATCCTTGAAGAAGCATGGGCAACTGCGCGGATGTATCGGCACTACCGCCCCCACCCGCGATACCCTGGCGCAGGAGGTAATAGCCAATGCGATAAGCGCCGGGGCGCGCGACCCACGCTTTGCTTCGGTGGGCCCGAATGAGTTGGATGAAATAGTGTACAGTGTGGATGTGCTGTCCGCCGCCGAGCCGGTCAGCGGGCCGGAAGCCCTGGATCCCCAGCGGTATGGCGTAATCGTCACCAGTGGCCGGCGGCGGGGCCTGCTCCTGCCGATGCTGGAAGGGGTGGACACGGTGGAAAGCCAGTTAGCCATTGCCTGCGACAAAGCCGGTATCGGCCCGCATGAAAAATACTCCATCGAGCGGTTTGAGGTCGTGAGGCATAAATGACGGATAACATGCGGGAGGCATTATGGTATGAAAAACTGAGCGCGGCAAGGGTGCGGTGCGAGTTGTGCCCTCACCGCTGTGTGCTGGCGGACGGCAAGCGCGGCCGCTGCCGGGCGCGGGTAAACGCGGGCGGGGTGATGTACGCGGACGGCTATGGGCAAATCACCGCGCTGGCGCTTGACCCCATCGAAAAAAAGCCGCTGTATCGCTTTCACCCCGGCAGCATGATATTGTCGCTGGGCGGGGCGGGCTGCAATATGAGCTGCCCCTTTTGCCAGAATCATCACCTTTCCGCTGCCGTGCCGCCCTACCGCGCCATGCTGCCGGAGCAGATTGCGGAGCTGGCAGGGGAGCTAACGCCGCAGGGCAATATCGGTGTCGCTTATACCTATAATGAGCCGTTGATCAATTACGAATACCTGCTCGATACCGCCGCCAAAGTGCATGCCGCCGGGCTGAAAAATGTGGCGGTGACTAACGGCCTTATCAATACCGCGCCGCTGCTTAAGCTGCTGCCCCATTTGGACGCCATGAATATTGACCTGAAATGCTTTAGCGCGGAATCTTATCGCAAGCTGGGCGGCGATTGGCAGGCGGTAAAGGAGGTCATCGCCCTCAGTGCGGGCCATTGCCATGTGGAGGTGACTACCCTTATCATTCCCGGCTTCAATGATAAACCGGAGGATATGCGCGCCCAATGCTCCTGGCTGGCGGATGCCATCGGCGATTGGATCCCCTTGCACCTGTCGCGGTTTTTCCCCCGCCATCTGATGAGCGGCGGCCATCCCACGGCGCTGGACACCCTGCAAGAC
>JAUNBV010000121.1 GCA_030526885.1 Syntrophomonadaceae bacterium | reverse complement strand
TCAACCCCTGTTTCTCCACATACTCCCCGCTCGCGCTCCCGCTCCGGGCCGCAAAAATCAAGCCGCTTGCGGCCATTTTACATAATATATGTGCTGCCGGGAGGCCCGGTGCCTGCTGTATAGTAAAGAAAATATTCGGTGGAAGCGGCTATCATCCCCCACCCCGTCGCTCATTTGCGGCTGGCGGCGGTCCGGCTCTGCCGCCGCCCTGAACGCTATCGGCACCGCGCGGTCTGGTCCGACGCGCAAGTTAAACCTGCCTGGCCCCGCTTACTCGCCCAGTCCGTCGTAGTATGAGTACAGCCTCTGAACGCCGTTTTCCAGGATGAAATAATGGCGGATATAGGGGATGAGCAGGATGAGCAGCAGGGCGATGAGGATGAATAGGGGGATAGAGGGGGCGAACATGCCTGCGAACAGTGACATCAGCGCCAGCAGCGCGAAGGTTACGGTCACGATGAGGTGAATCAGGCGTTCATGCTGAAAAAAGCGAATTTGAATGAGCAAGGCGGCGCGCAGCTCGGCCCGCGCCTCGTCGCTCAGGGAGTTGGCGGACATCTCCTCCATATATTGCAAATAGGATTTCAGGCGTTTTTCCATTTCCCATCACCCTCCTGATAGTAGCAGAAAACCGCGCCCGGTTCAAGCGTTCGCCCAAGGGCCATTCCCCCGGTTCTCGCGGCGCAGAATTAATAAAAGCAGAATCGACGGCGCCCATGATGCCACGCATAAATTTATCGCCCGGTGCTCTATGTCCATACCGCGCGGCGCCTTCATAACCATCCGGTGGCGCACCGATGGCGTGCCTTGCGTAGCGGGACGCGATGCATAGCGCGGGCATAGTGGAGGGGGGGCAATGGATGCGAACCCCAAGGCGTAGCCCTTTAGGGCGGCGTGTATACTTGTCTTCTCGGGGGTGGGGAAGCTTGACACGGGGGTAGCAAGCGATATAATGAAGTAGGATGAACAAAGGCGTTCATTAAGATAGATGACACACTGCGTGGCAGTTGGGTTGCTCCAACGTCTTTGCCCGGTTGCCGTTTATCTTGATGAACGCTTTATTATTGGGGGTAGGTGCCATGAGTCAGGGGTTTATTTCCCCGGGGGACCCGGGGGCCGAAGGGCGGTATCGCAATCCTTTGGGGGCGCGTTACGCGAGCGAGGAGATGCAGAGGATATTTTCCGACGGGATGAAATTCTCCACCTGGCGGCGACTATGGGTGGCGCTGGCCGAGAGCGAAATGGAGTTGGGGATAGGCATTAGCCCCGAGCAGATCGCAGAGATGAAGGACCATGTGGACGACATCGACTTTGCCCTGGCGCGGGAGCGGGAGCGGGAGGTACGCCATGACGTGATGGCGCATGTACTCACCTTTGGCGAACAGTGCCCGGCGGCGCGGCCCATCATCCATCTGGGGGCCACCTCCTCCTTTGTGGGCGACAATACCGATATTATTCAGATGAAAATGGGCCTGCTCCGCATCCGGCAGCTGCTGGTGAACGCTATCGCGGCGGGGGCGGAGTTTGCGCGGGAGCATAAGGACCTGCCCTGTCTGGCCTATACCCATTTTCAGCCCGCCCAGCCCACCACCGTGGGCAAGCGGGCCACGCTGTGGCTGCAGGATCTGTTGCTGGACCTTGCGCAGTTGGACTTTCAATTGCAGGGTTTAAAACTGCTGGGCTGCAAGGGCGCCACCGGCACCGGGGCCAGCTTTCTTAAGCTCTTTGCGGGCGACCATGAACGGGTACAGCGGCTGGAGCGAATGATTGCGGAAAAGATGGGCTTTGACGCGGTATTCCCGGTCAGCGGGCAGACGTATCCGCGCAAGCTGGATTTTCAGGTGTTGAGCGTGTTGAGCGGGATCGCCCAGAGCGCGGCGAAGTTTTCCAATGATATCCGCCTGCTGTCACACCTGAAGGAGGTGGACGAACCCTTTGAAACGGGGCAGATCGGCTCCTCCGCTATGGCCTATAAGCGCAATCCCATGCGCAGCGAGCGCATAGCGGCCCTGGCCCGCTATGTGATGCTGGACGCGGTAAATCCGGCCATCACCGCCGCCGGGCAATGGTTCGAGCGCACGCTGGACGATTCCGCCAACCGCCGCATCAGCATCCCCGAAGCTTTTCTGGGCACAGACGCCATTTTATCATTATACATCAACATTATCCGCGGCCTGACCGTGTATCCCACCATCATTGAAAAACATCTGCGCGAGGAATTGCCCTTCATCGCCACGGAAAACATTTTAATGTATAGCGTGCAAAAGGGCGGCGATCGCCAGCGGCTACATGAAGCCATCCGGCGCCATGCGGTAAAAGCGGCGGAACAAATAAAAGTTCACGGACAGGAAAACGACCTGGCGGAGCGCATATTAAACGACCCCGAATTTGGCCTGGAAGCCGGCGAACTGGCCCGGCTGATGCGCGCCGATAACTTTACCGGGCGCGCCGCACAGCAGGCCGAGGAATATTTGGCGCTTTACGTGCGGCCGGTTCTGGAAGAGAACAGCGATCTTCTGGGCCTGCCCACCGATATCAGGGTATAGTTAAACCGTGGAGAGCGAGGAACAAACATGCTGACAGCGATAGTGGGAATCAATTGGGGGGACGAGGGCAAGGGCCGCATGGTGGACCTGCTGTCGGCGCAATATGATATCGTGGTGCGCTACCAGGGCGGCAATAACGCCGGCCATACCGTGATCAACGAGCGCGGCCGCTTTGTGCTGAACCTGCTGCCTTCCGGCATTTTGCGCGAGACTACGGTCAATGTGATGGGCAACGGCATGGTCATCGATTTACAGCATCTTCACCATGAACTGGCGGCGCTCACCGCGCAGGGAGTCAGGATAAGCCCGGACAACTTAAAGATCAGCGACAAGGCCGCCATTTGCATGCCCTATCATAAACAGCTCGACATTCTGGAGGAAGACCGGCTGGGGGATAATAAGTTCGGTTCCACCCGCCGCGGTATCGCGCCGGTGTATGCGGATAAATACATGAAAAAAACCGTTCGCATGGGCGACCTGCTCACGCCGGAACTGCTGCCCGACAAAGTGGACGGCCTGCGGGAGTGGAAAAACCTTACCCTGCATAACGGCTATGGGCAGAAGCCCCTGCAAACCGCTGAATTATTGAATTGGCTCCACACCTACGGCGACAGCCTGAAACCATACATCTGCGATGCCGCCAATTACCTGCGCCGGGCGGCGGCGGATAATAAGCGCATCATGTTTGAGGCCCAGTTAGGCGCGCTGCGCGACATCGACTTTGGCATATTTCCCTATACCACCTCCTCCTCGACGCTGGCGGCCTATGCGCCCATCGGGTCGGGCATCCCCGCCGCCAGGCTGGACGAGATCATCGGCATTGTAAAAGCTTATTCCAGTTGTGTGGGCGACGGTCCCTTTGCCTGTGAACTATTCGGCCCCGAAGGAGACGAGCTGCGCGAAGCGGGCGGCGAATACGGCGCCGCCACCGGACGGCCCCGCCGCGTGGGGGGCTTCGATGTAGTGGCCAGCAGATACGGCGCCATGCTGCAGGGCGCCACCTGTCTGGCTCTGACCAAGCTGGACGTGCTGTCCTACATGGAGCGCATACCGGTGTGCGTGGCCTATGACATCAACGGCGAAACCGTTACCGAATTCCCTTTGGATGAGCGGCTGGCAGCCGCTACCCCGGTTTACGAATACCTGCCCGGCTTCAAATGCGACATCTCCGGGTGCCGCCAGGAAAACGAGCTGCCTCCTGCGGCGCGGGAATACGTGCGCTACATCGAAAAGGCGGTGGGCTGCCCCATCAAATACGTATCGGTAGGCGCGGAGCGCGACGACTATATAGTGCGGAGCCTATAGCCGGTCCCGGCACAGCGCGGCGGCGTTTAAGCATGATAAAGGCCGCCCCCGTTGCTGCTCGTTGCCAGAAATTTCCGCCCCTTCGACCGACACGCGCCCAAATGCAATCCGGGGAGTTACATCTATATACGGGATTCGTTGCCCTAAGCGACCCCGCGCGGAAAATGAAGAATTTTTGACTTTGACATCTTTTTCCTGCCGGGGTATAATAAGCCAGCTGCGCTAATGATGGAACAGGGTTAATTTATGGAGGGGGTAAAATGAATAATTACCGCATTATGACCGACTCGTCCTGCGATCTGCCCGCATCGATGGTTGAAGAACTGGGGATAACCGTGGTGCCGCTGTCCGTTTTGCTAAAAGGAGCCGTATATAAAAACTATCTCGACGAAAGAGAGATTAGCTTTCACGATTTTTACGAATTGTTGCGCCAGAAAAACACCGCCACCACTTCGGCGGTCAACACCTATGATTTTACCCAGGCGATGGAGCAACTGCTGCAGGAAGGGCAGGATATCCTGTACCTGGGGTTTTCTTCGGCTTTGAGCGCCACCTGCTCTGCGGCGGTCACCGCGGCGGATGAGCTGCGGGAGAAATACCCCGAGCGCCGCATCTGCACCGTAGATACCCTGTGCGCCTCGCTGGGCCAGGGGATGCTGGTCTATCTGACCGCGCAGGAGCAGCGCCGGGGCAGCACGCTGGAGGAAGCGCGGGCTTTTGCGGAAAATATGAAGCTAAAAATCTGTCATTGGTTTACGGTGGACGATCTGCAGCACCTGAAACGGGGCGGCCGGCTGTCCGCCGCGTCGGCGGCGCTGGGCACGGTGCTGAATATCAAGCCGATTTTAAGGGTCGATAACGAGGGCCGGCTGATAAGCGTGGAAAAAACCCGGGGCCGGAGCCATGCCATAAAACTGCTGGCCCGGAAAGCTTCGGAGAAAGCCAAGAATCTATCCCAGCAAACCGTTTTTATCAACCACGGGGATTGTGAGGATGACGCGCAACGGCTAAAAAACCTGATGGTGGAAGCGGGAGTCAAAGACATCGTTATCAATCAGGTGGGTATGGTGATCGGCGCTCATACCGGCCCCGGCGTGCTTTCCGTATATTTTGTGGGAGAAGAACGGGCTTAATATTAAAAGGCGGTAATGGAAAAAAATGCTTCACGTGAAGCATTTCTGTGTAGCCCCCATCCGGCGGGAGATTGAGGGGGCTATTTTTTTGTATGCCGTTAAGGCGTAAATTACGTTTACGTAGAACCGGCCCGAATCCCCGGCGTCCCGGAACGGGCACCAAGCGCCGTGGTTATGGCTGTACACGTGGTTCAAGGGCTTATCAAGCCGTTTGCCCCGCGTTTGCAGCTCAAAATTGCCTTTTCGCATAAGCTTTCAGCGACAGCAAGACGGACAGGGCCATTATGGCGAGTATGATTAGGCACCACCCTGGCAGGGACATTGAAATCCCAAGGTTCAGGAGGTCAGCAATCCCGCTGTAGCCGTTTCTGTCCAATAATGGTTCGCCGATAAAAAACCAGCCGAAGAACAGCGCCAGAAATATCAGCCGGGCATTATTGACCCCGAATTTGAACTGCAGGGGCAGGATAATGGCGGTGATGATGAGGCCCGGCATCAGGAATAACCGGGGATCAAACAGCACCGCTTGCCCCAGGGTGCCGTACAGTATGCAGAGCACACTCAGCACTCCCGACAGCAGCACGGCCAGCAGACACAGGACGTATTTGCTTAATACCATATCCCGACGGGACACCGGCATGGTAAGGGCGATGCGATCCCAGTGATTGGTTTCATCCATGGACATCGAGACAA
>JAUNBV010000120.1 GCA_030526885.1 Syntrophomonadaceae bacterium | reverse complement strand
GGGGGCATAGTTTTTCAGCTTCAATCAGGGCACGTCGGTTAACAATCAATTATGAACCGCAAAAAAGAGACCAGGTCAGACGGGCAAGCCGTCTCCCCTGGTTTCCCCTTACCATTCTTTTTCAGGTTTAGGGCCATCGCACACCATAAAGTGATACCTCTCCAGCCGAGCTAGCAAGGTATGCGACGGAATAATCAGGGCTATAGCAGCAAAAAACCTGTTTTTCACTTTGGTAAAAAACAGGTCTGTCTTTATGGTACGCCCGAGAGGAATCGAACCTCCGCTCCCGGCTCCGGAGGCCGGTGCTCTTTCCACTGAGCTACGGGCGCTAAAAACAAGCAGTATTATAACAGACGCCGCAGCGAAGGTCAAACCTCAATTGCTCAATTGCTGGTCGGACGGGTAGGCTTGCGCGCCTCCTCGGATTCATGGCGGATCTTGTAATTGCATATATCGCAGACATATGCCGCCGGTTTTTCCGGATCGCTGAGTTTTTTGAAGTTGGGATGATCGGACAGCACTTCCTGCGTCTTGCCGCACATGATACACCGCAGCTGTAATCCGCTCATGAAATCATCTCTCCCCTGCCATTGATTCAGTCGACCGCCGGCTCCGGCAGCAATAAAATGTACAACAGTCGCTGGTAATTGAAGGCGCCGATCACCGCGCCATCCTTATCATAAATGTAATTGCAAGAACTGCCCCCATTGTATAACTGGGATTCCGCCTCGATGCCCAGACCCTTCACATAGCCGTCCACGCTGGCATCATCGCTGAACACCAGCCGCACATACAGCAGATCGTCGCTGACGGGCGCTTCGCGGTCCCACGGCAGGCTGAGGCCGGTGTGGTTATAGGCCACCCAAACCGCGCAGAACAAAATCAAAAGCCCGATCAATATTAAAATATACCGCAGTTTACCGACCATGCTATACTTATCTCCTCATCCTGCGCCGGATCACATTGGCGCTTACCATGTTATCCGCCTGACCGGAGCGCTTAATTTGATTCCACTTACGAAAACGCTGATCGACCAGCGCGTGAACCGAACCCTCCGTAAAGCTGCTCATCTGCCGCTCCCCTGCCGGCAGCCCACTCAAAATCTCTATGCCCTCATCTATATGCGCTATCGCCCAAATGCTGAATCTTTTATCCGCTACCGCAGTCACCAGCTCTTCCTCGAGCATCAGATCCCGCACGTTTTGGCAAGGTATAATTACTCCCTGCTCGCCGGTCAGACCCTTTTGCCGGCAGAGGCGGAAAAACGCTTCGATTTTTTCGTTTACCCCTCCTACCGCCTGTATCTCGCCGTTCTGGTTCACCGAGCCGGTCACCGCGATACCCTGCCGGAGGGGAAATTGCCCCAGGGAGGACAATATGGCATAGAGTTCGGCGCTGGAGGCGCTGTCTCCTTCTATGCCGCCGTAACTCTGCTCAAAGGTGAGTGAAGCGGACAGGGACAGCGGCTGATACTGGGCATATTGCGAGCCCAGATAGCCGTTTAAGGTCAGGACGCCCTTGCTGTGAATCCGCCCGCTCATCTGGGTCTCACGCTCGATATTGACCAGCCCTTTTTCCCCCATCCAGGTCTTGGCGGTTATGCGCAGGGGGCGCGCGAACATGTAATCCCCGGCATTGTACACCGCCAGCCCGTTCAGCTCGCCAATGCGTTCGCCCTGCGTATCGATCATCAAAATATCGCGCTTCAGGTTTTCAAATAATCTATCCTCGAACATGGAGGAACGCCTTTTGCGGGCTTGCAAAGCGTCCAGCACATCGTGCTCCTGCACGATGCTGGACTGGCGCCGCCCGCAGCACGAACTGGCCTCGCATAAAACTTCCTTGATATGATCGAAATGGGCGCTCAGTTTCTGCTGATCCTCCGCCAGCCGGCTGCTGTACTCCACCACCCTGGCCACGGCGTCGGGGGCAAAGGGGAGCAGGCTCTCCCGCTCGCACACCGAAGCTACAAACCGGGCATAATTCTTCGCATGGCGGCGGTCGCGCTTCATATCGGTATCGAAATCTACCCGCACTCTAAACAAGCGCCGAAACTCTTCGTCATTTTCCAGCAGCAAATAGTAATGCCACAGATCGCCCACCAGGATAACTTTGAAATCGGCCGGGATGCTCTGCGCCCGCAGGCCCTTGCTGCCAAACAGGCCCAATATCTGCCCCGGGTTTTCTATCTGCAGCCGATGGCTGCGCAGGACCTGTTTCAGTTCGTTCCACACGTAATAGCTGCGCAGCACGCGCTCGGCCTCCAGTATCAGGAAGCCGCCGTTGGCCTTATGTGCCGCTCCGCCACGGATATGGGTAAAATCGGTGCTTAAAACCCCGAATTCGCTTTCGTGGTCAATCTGGCCAAAAAGGTTCACATATTCCGCTTTGCTCTCCCATATCACCGGGGCGCATTTTAAGCCGGAGTTGTCCACCACCACATTGACCTGATAGCGCCGCATCAGGCTGCGCCGGTCAAGCTGCCGGAAAAAGTTGGGCTCGCCCTCCTCACCGAACTGGCCCAGCAACAGGTCCAGCTTGTCGAGCATGTCCTCCTGCAAATCGGAAAGATATTGCTCTATCGCCTTGTTTTCGCTGTAATCGCTCTTGAGCAGGTCCAAGTGCTGCCGCAATATCTGCCGGGCGACCTTCATCTCCATGTTCTGCACCCTATTGCGCGCCTTATATTCCAATTCGCGGTATTGACGCATGGCTTCATTGATCTTTTCCTGCAGCGCCACCCCGCGCTTCATCAATTCCCCGCGTTCTTTTTCCGGCAGCCCCATAAAATCATCCTGGCTCATGGGAGCTCCCTTTTTGATGGGAACGGTGCCGAAACCCTCCCCCTGGCGGGTAATGGTAAAACCCTGACGGCGCGCCTCGCGCTCCATCCTTGCCAGCCGCTTATTGGCTTCCTCTACCAGCCCCTGAAACTGCTCTCCCCGGCTCTTGCCCAAATCCGCGCCGTGCATGGCCTGTTCGATGGCGGCCAACGCTTTTCCCACGCATTGATAGAGCTGTTTCTGAAACACCGCCCCTTGCCCCGCCGGGAGGGACAAAGCCAGCGGCTGCTCCTCATCCCTGAAATTGAAAGCATACAGCCAGTCGGGAGGCGCGGGCATTTTACGCACTTTTTTCTTCAAGATGCTTTGCAGCAGGGAATGACGGCCGGTACCGCCTGCGCCGCAGATAAAAATATTATAGCCTTCGTTTTCAATGCTGAGGCCAAACTCCAGCGCCTGCTGAGCCCTTTCCTGCCCAAAGATGCCGTCCAAGGCCTTTAATTCGGCGGTAGTGGCGAAATCGAATATACCGGCATCGCATTTGTGGCTCAAAGCCTTGGCGTCAAGCCGCAGTTTGTCAATAATTCCCAAAAGGTCCCCTCCCCATCGTCTTGCTCGCGCATGGCAACGAAGGTCATAATGCCCGGAGATAATCCGGCCGCAGGTAACGGCGGTCATTTTTGGCGATGATATCGTTAATCAGGGCCAGCATTTTATCTTTATCCCCGGGCAGCCGCCCCTTGATAGGCAAGTAATTGGATGCGTGATTGCTGCGGAATTCGCAGTCCACCACCTTAAGCCCTTCGATCATGATGCGCATTTCATCCAGGATTTCAAAGGGCCCCGGCAGTTCAAATTCTCCGCGTTCCATGCGGCGATATAGCTCAGTGCGCGGAACCAGCATCAGGGTCAGGGCGCCGATATAATCGGGGTTCATGTCGTTGAGTATCTGCGCCGTCATGCGCGCATGGTCCACCGCTTTCGCACAGCGCCCGGCCAGTCCCAGCAGCACGGTCACGGACAGCAGAATCCCCGCCTGGCGGATTTTGCGGCCCGCCTCTACCATTTCGTCATAATCCACGCCCTTGCGGATATCCTTCAACAGCTCCGGCAAACCGGTCTCCACCCCCAGATAAGCGATGGTCAGCCCGCCCGCCCGCAGCGCGCTCAATTCCGACAGCTCCTTGTCCAAAATGGTGTCCGGGCTGGCATAGATCCCCACATGATGCAGGCTGGGAAAGCTCTGATACAGCAATTCCAGGATTTCCAACAGGTCATTGGTGTCTATGGCCAAAGCGTCGCCGTCGGCCAGGAATACCTTATCCAGATCGCCGTAGTATTCCTTGGCCATTTTGATGTCGGTGCGGATATCTTCCATGGTCTTGACGTAATATTTTTTGTCCTTGTACATGGCGCAGAACGTGCAGCGATTGTGCGAACACCCCACCGTGCACTGTAAAATATAGCTGCGCCCCTCGCTGGGCGGTCGAAACACATTACCCACATATCTCATGCCATTATCCCCCTGCAATATTCTATGCTTACATTATCTGATAATTCGGGGCCTCTTTGGTGATGACCACATCATGCGGATGGCTCTCGGTCAGGCCGGCGTTGGTGATGCGGATAAACTGAGCGCGCTCCTGCATTTCCTTGATGGAAGCCACGCCGCAGTATCCCATCCCCGCGCGCAAGCCGCCGACCAACTGGAAAATAGTATCCGAGACCGAACCGCGATAAGGGGTGCGCCCCTCTATGCCTTCGGGCACCAATTTCTGCGAATCTTCCTGGAAATAACGGTCGGAACTCCCCTCTTTCATGGCGCCGATGGAGCCCATTCCGCGGTAAACCTTATAACGCCGCCCCTGCAGCATGATCTCTTCCCCCGGGCTTTCATCGGTGCCGGCCAGCAGGTTGCCCAGCATGACTACATTGGCGCCGGCGGCGATAGCTTTGGCGATGTCGCCCGAATACTTTATTCCTCCGTCGGCAATGATGGGTACGCCATGCTTGTTAGCTTCCCGCGCACAATCCATCACCGCGGTGATCTGCGGTACGCCGATGCCGGCCACTACCCGGGTGGTGCAGATCGAGCCCGGCCCTATGCCTACTTTGACCGCGTCCGCGCCCGCCTCTATCAGCGCCGCCGTACCGGAACCGGTAGCCACATTGCCCGCCACCAGTTCCAAATCCGGCAAGCTGCTCTTTATCTGTTTTACCATGCGCAATACATTCTCGGAATGGCCGTGGGCGGTATCCACCACCAAAACATCCACCCCGGCGGCGTATAGCGCTTCGGAGCGTTCCATGGTATTGCGGGCGATGCCTACCGCCGCGCCGACCAGCAGGCGGCCGCGCTTATCCTTGGCGGAATTGGGGTATTTCTGTGCTTTCTCGATATCCTTGATGGTAATAAGCCCTTTGAGATTAAAATCCTCATCCACCAGCGGCAATTTTTCTATCTTATGTTTGCGCAGAAGCTGCATGGCCTGTTCCATAGTGGTGCCTACCGGGCCGGTGACCAGATTGTCCGAGGTCATGACCCGCGAAATCTCCTGGTCGAAATCGGTCTCGAAGCGCAGGTCGCGGTTGGTCAGGATGCCCACCAGTTTTTCGCCCTCGGTGATGGGAACCCCGGAAATGTGATAATGCTCCATGATCTCCAGTGCGTCGTACACCCGGTGACGGGGGGAGAGATGGAAAGGGTCGGCGATGACGCCATGCTCGGAACGCTTTACCCTATCCACCATCTTGCACTGTTCCTCAACGCTCATGTTCTTATGAATAATACCGATACCGCCTTCCCGCGCCATGGCAATGGCCATGCGGGCCTCGGTCACCGTGTCCATCCCGGCGCTCATGATGGGCACCAACAGCCTGATATTCCTGGTAAGCTGAGTGGTCACGTCCACCGTGCGCG
>JAUNBV010000119.1 GCA_030526885.1 Syntrophomonadaceae bacterium | reverse complement strand
ATTTTCGGGACGCCACCGCCGCCTTTTGCTCCTTCACCGCCCCGCCCGAAATCCGCCGCTTTTAATCCCGCCGTCCCCTGACTAACCTAGCATCAGCCCCCGGAGCGCGTCAAGCTTGCCGGGGGCTCGTTTTGTTCGAGTACCTTGTATTTATCGCGATACTACAACTTGAAGTATCGGCGCAAAAGCACGTCCGCTTTTTCCTTTTTGGCCTGCCAGGCAACGTATGCCAGTAATTCATCCGGCGTCGGTAATTCACCCTTGCATGGTATCTTGTCGCACGCTGCCCTTATCTGGGGGTCGGAATCTGAAAAGCCCACTTGGATAGTAGCCTCCATATTACGACGCACCTCCGCCACTGTAGTATGATTCTTCGCCGCTATCCTCTCAAAAATGTGTGTATAATCTTTACGTTTACTCATAGATCCATTCCCTCTCTCCATGTCAAATTGTCGTGATGCATAATGCCGTACGCCTACCATTATAGTATTGTGGCAATATAATAAGAAGACTGATAACAACTATTTTGCCGTATTCCACGCAACTATAATGATAGCGTGAAAGGCGGTGGAATCATGGACGTACAAAAGCGAATTAGAGAGCTCATGGAGATAAAGAGTTGGTCTGAATATAAACTGGCCAAGGAAGCCGGTTTGCCACAATCAACAGTCTCACATTTATTTAAAAGAAATAACGCTCCTACATATCCTACGATAGAAGCAATATGCGGAGCGTTTGGTATAACTATGGCACAATTTTACGCCGACGAAGGCGAGGCCATAGTGCTCACGCAAGAGCAACGCGAAATGCTAATATTGTGGGGAACGTTAACTGATGAACAACGCCACATTGTAAAAAGCACTATGGTATATTTTGGCGGAGAGGAAAAGAAATAAAACACAAATGATGCAGTAAAATTTGAAGGAGACGGTGTGTATAAAGCGGGAATCAGCGCAAATCAGCAATTTTGGAGGTTAAACGATTATTGCAGTGCGGCTGATGGTACAGGACGGCGGGGACCCAAGCGGCGCGAAACGATGTGTCATTTAGGTGGACGGGCTGTGCGCGAAGCGGGCTTTTTAAGCTAAACGCGGGCATTTTGAAGGGCAGTGTGAGATGGGCGGTAGCTATTTTTAAAGCTTGGTCGGCTTGTTCGTGGCTCTAAGCCCGTTTTTACGGCAAATGCCCCTGTTTTGTTAAGAGAAGAGCGATCATTACTAAGCGATTTTTAAGGCCAGGCTTTTTGAGCGGTAAAACTAAGCTTTGAGGGCGTTGGGACAGTCTTTTTTCGTACGGTGAGTGGTCAGTGATGTTATGCTAAATGGTCTTTTCTTGTTAAGCGGCCGTTTTTTTGTTAAGTGCCCGGTCTGGTTTGTTAAGTGGATGATATCGCTTGCTCCTGCGCGCGCTCCGCTCTGTCCGCTCCTTGCTCCTTGCTCCGCACTCTGCACGCTGCGCTCGCCTAACAACTCATTATTAATAAAGGTTTCCTCCCTTCGACCCCGTTCCCCCTCTCTTGCGTCGCTCTCTTCCTTCCCCCCTGCTCGTTTCCCCCTGTCCTGCTCCCATATCGGGCGGCGAAAATTAAGCCGTGCGCGGCTTATAAATAATATATGCGCTACCGGGAGGCCCCGTGCCTACGGCAATGCATAAGGAAAGTTTACGTAATCTTGACGTAATCAGGCCGCCCCAAACCGCATAAAATGTCCCAAAACACATAGGCTAAACGTGCAGCAAAAAACCCCGCTAAACGGCATTACGACCATCTGTGCAGGGTTTTTTCGTTATATATTTTGGTGTCGGAGGAGGGACTTGAACCCTCACCCTCGCGGATACGCCCCTCAAGCGCACGTGTCTGCCGATTCCACCACTCCGACGTGTCAAAGACATTGATTATTATATAACGGCGTTAAGGGCATGTCAATCATGGCCTGGCCCTAAAAAATTTACTGCACAGGCAGGCGTTTTGGGAGTACAATAGTAAAGGTGCTGAAAGGAGAATTGGCCATGGCATTGCGCGGTCTGGTGGATTATCATGTCCACACGGGTTTTTCCGGGGATAGCTCGGCGGATATACATGACGTCATGCGGCAGGCATCGGCACTGGGGCTAAAAGAGCTGTGCATAACCGACCATATCGATTTCGATTATGCCGACCCGGCCTTTGCGGAGATAGATTTCAAAGAGTACTTTCGCTCGCTGACGGAGGCGGCGGAGGGCGAAAGGTATGCTACCCGGATGCTGATTGGGGTAGAGATAGGTTTTCAGTCCCATCTGCCGGAGCGGCTGGACGCATTGGTGCAGGCCCATCCCTTCGATTTTGTCATCTGCTCCACCCACATGGCGGAGGGGCTGGATTTTTATACCGGGGATTTCTTTCAGGGCAAGAACAAGGTGCAGGCTTATGACGCCTATTTCGCGGCGGTGCTGGAGGCGGTGCGGAAATTTAAGCATTTCGATGTTTACGGGCATCTGGACGCTATCGCCCGCTACGGGGTGTATGATGATAATGCGCTGTATTACCGGGAACATGCGGAAATCATCGATGCCATCCTGCGCGAGTTGATCGCCGGGGGCAAGGGCATTGAGATTAACACTTCGGCGCGGCGCTACGGCCTGACCGAGTTCCATCCCCAGGCCGATATTTTAAAGCGTTATTTTGCGTTGGGCGGGGAAATTATCACCGTGGGCTCCGACGCGCACCGGGCAAAGGATGTCGGGGCCGACCTGGCCGCCGCTTACGCGCTGCTGCGCGATATCGGGTTTAAGCGGGTAGCCACTTACTGCCGTCGCCAGCCGGGTTTCATAGAAATTTAGCATAAGGCCACGGGCGTATTGCCATACTAAGGATATCTTATTAAAAGGAGTGTCCTGAAAATGACCGTACGCAGTGATCTGTTGAAAGCCGTGGCTTCCGCCGAAGCGGCCAAGGGTACCTATCTGATGGCGGCTCAGTCCACCGAGGATTCCAGCGCACAAAGCGAGTATGAGCAGATGGCGAGTGACATCGACATGCACATCGAGTATCTGAACAGCCGGATAGAATATCTGGCCAGTTCTACCGGCTATAAGGGCTGAGCGCGGCGCGCTTACCGTTTACGCGCTTAAAAAAAAGCGGCTCTGACGGGTATTCCGTTAGGGCCGCTTTATGTTTTTGCCTTATGGCGAAAGTATTCTAATTCAGCCGCGCGCTGAGCAGGGAATCGATGAACTGGCGCGCGCTGCGGCCGGAGCGGCCGTGGTGGTTGAGTTCCCACTGCAGGGCGCGGGCGCATAGTTCCTCATCGGATAGCTCAATGTCCTCGTTTTGGGCCATGTGTTTTACCATCTTGAGGTAATCCTCGGGCGAGGGGGTATAATAATTCAGGGTGATGCCGAAACGGCTCACGAAAGACAGCTTTTCCTGACGGCGGTCGGAATCGTGGGGGTCGCGGCTGTCGGAGATGCTGGGTTGAGCTACCAGCTGGCGCACATTGGAGCAGGCACACAGCAGCACATTATTGGCGGGGGCGCGCAGGCTGCCCTCAATGGCCGATTTTAGGGATTTATATTCCACTTCGAAGTTTTCAAAGGACAGATCGTCGATAAATACGATAAAGCTCATCCGCCGCCGGCGCAGGGTTTCCACTAACTGCGGGTATTCGTTCAGGTCATCGCGTTTCAGCTCCACCATGCGCAAGCCGTAGGGGGCGTATTCATTCAGCAAAGCCTTGATGGAGGAGGATTTGCCGGTACCGCGCGCGCCGCACAGCAGGACATGGTTGGCGGGCCGGCCGGCCAGAAATGCTTCGGTGTTGCTGCGCAGCACGTGTTTTTGATAATCGCATCCCACCAAATCAAAGAAATGAATGGGATCCGGCTGGGGAATGCCGATCAATCCGTTGTTCCATTCAAAAGCGTGGTACATAGCGAGTTCGCCGCAGGAATATTGCGCATAATGCGCCCATAGAGACGAAGCCTTGGCATAGGCCAGCTTATCCGGCTGAAAAATACAGTCCAGCGATTCCAGGGCGGCGTTCGCGGCATAATCGGTCTCATGCCAGGCATCCAGACGGTGATACAGCATACTTTCATCCAATTCCATCGGGGATAGGAAATGCTTCCAGTTCACATCGAGCCATGATTCCAATATCTCGATATCCTTTGCCATATTATTCAGCAACATGCTGTCGGGAATGTCGGCATTGCCTTCGGCGCTCAGGCTGAAGGGGTTTTCATCCTGCGCGATGAGGTTCAGCAGATGACCGCGCCACAAGGGCATACCGTGTCCCAATTCGATGGCTTCGGTCATCAATTGGTTTATCATATAGTGGTACACCGTGGCGGCGGCTTCGATGGTATCGCGTTGGAACAGTATGCCGGCCGCATTTAACAATGGATCGTCGATTATGGAGCGGAAGAAAATGAGCTGTTTTAAATCCTTCGGAACCATGGAATCAGCCTCCTTTAAACCCAGTAATCATAATATCTTATTATATATTAAACTATTTGGGGGGTAAAGTAAATTTAAACTTATAGCGGCCTCCTTGCCAGCGGGGAGGAAATTAAGGTAGAATGAGCACAAAACAGGAAGATGGCGTAAGGCGGAGCGGCGCCGAAGGCGTATACTATATAACACATAACGGGAGATGGAACTCACATGAGGGTTATAATTATCGGCGCGGGAAAAGTGGGCTACAGCATGGCGCAGATTTTGTCCGGGGAAAGCCATGACGTTTTTCTTATTGAGGCAGATGAGGTACGGGCCCGGCAGGTGGATGAAAGCCTGGATATAAGCGTGATACATGGCAGCGGGTCCTCTATAGAAGCTTTGCATAAGGCTGCGGCGCGCGATGCCGATTTGCTGTTGGCGGTCACCCAGTATGATGAGCTGAATATGGTGGCTTGCATGCTCGCGCGGCGGTTGGGGGTAAAAAAGACCGTGGCGCGGGTGCGCAATACCGAGTACGTGGAAGCGGATTTCCTGGGCGAGCTTATGGCCATAGACCTTTTTATCAACCCGGAACAGGTCACGGCCCAGGAAATCGCTAAAATAGTGCGCTTTCCGGAGAGCAACAGTGTGGAGTATTACGCCCAAGGCCAGGTGCAGCTCAATCAGATTACCATACCCGAGGATTCCCCGGTATGTGGCAAGACCCTTATGGAACTGGATAATTCGGTGCCCTATAATATCCTGTCCATTGCGCGGCAGCGGCGGCTCATCGTCCCGCGGGGCAAGGATCAACTGCTGGCGGGGGACCGTATCGCCCTGATGGCCAAGAGTACCGATATGCAGGACGCCGCCCGTTTGCTGGGCATAACCCACCGCAAAGCGGCGTCGGTAACCATTTTGGGCGGCGGGCGCACCGGTTTTTATCTGGCGCAGATGTTGGAAAAGGTAAAGCCGCCGCTGGATATCAAGGTAATCGAGCAGGATATGGGGCGGGCGCGGGAGATCGCCGAACGCCTGGACCACAGCCTGGTCATCTGCGGCGATGCCGGCAATTATGACATTTTGGAGGAAGAAAACATCGGCAGTTCGGACATCTGCGTGGCGGTTACCAGCGATGACCGCATCAATCTGCTGTGTTCCCTGATTGCCCGCAATCTGGGGGCGCGTAAAACTATCGCCCAGATCAAGCGCCTGGATGTGATGCCTTTGATCGAGCAGATCGGGATTGACACCGTGCTGTCACCGCGTTCACTGGCGGCGGGCGCTATTTTGAAATATATCCGCCGGGGCGACATCATATCGGTGACCATGTTAAAC
>JAUNBV010000118.1 GCA_030526885.1 Syntrophomonadaceae bacterium | reverse complement strand
TATCAATAATTCCACCGCATGGTGCCCCATATGCGTGGCCAGCAAACGATCCGCCATACCGGGAGTACCACCGCGCTGAACATGCCCCAGTACAATAATGCGGCAATCATGTCCGGTACGCTCCACCAGCAATTGCCGCAGCTTGTCCAGCGGATAAACCGTTTCCGCCACTACAATGATACTGTGCGCCTTGCCCCGCGCGATTCCCTGATTGACCCGGGTTATCAAGGCCTCAATATCCACCGGGCATTCCGGGATGAGAATAGACTCAGCCCCTCCGGCTAATCCGGCGGCGAGAGCCAGTTCGCCACAGGAATGCCCCATCACCTCAATGATGAAGGTCCGTCCGTGCGAACTGGCGGTGTCGCGAACGCGATTGATGGCGTCCAGCACCGTGTTAACCGCAGTATCAAAACCTATGGAACGGGTATGGGCCACATCATTATCGATGGTGGCGGGAATGCCGATGCAATAAATTCCTAAGCGCTCCAACTCCCAAGCCCCGGCCAAACTACCGTTGCCGCCGATTACGATCAAATGCTCAATCTCATACCGCCGCAATGCCTGGACCGCTTTTTCTCTGCCCGCCGGGCTCATAAATTCCTCGGAGCGGGAACTTTGCAGGATAGTGCCGCCACGCTGGATGATATCGGCTACCGACCGGGCGTGCAGCTCATTTATATTGCCCTCTATCAGCCCGGCATAGCCCTGATACACGCCAAAGGGCTGCCATCCGTGCCACAGGGCGCTACGGACCACCGCGCGCACTGCGGCATTCATGCCGGAGGCATCGCCTCCGCTGGTTAAAACGGCTAATCTTGGCATAGTTTCCTCCTGACATGCTCGGTGAGCATCACCCGCGTTTCCACCTTACTATACTCTCCCTTAAACCGACACTTCATGCGTACCAGGCCGTATTGGGGCCATATAGACGCTCAAGCTCGTTTTTGAATTGCAGCGAAGCCTGAGCGTTGAATCTCTCGTCCAGGGCGAACGTCCTGCGTCCCGGCAGATGCAGGATAACTTCCGCCTCACCCCTATATCGGCTCAGGACATCGATCAATTCCTTACGCCCTTCGGCGTCACCCTTTTCCTCCGGCAAACGGATATGCAGTTCGCTTACGCGTTCCGGCACCGGTCCTACGCGGCGTACCGAGACTTTGGGCGGCTGTTCGCGGTGATCCAGGAAACCCTCCAGCCATACCACCTGCTCGCTCTCCAGCACCCCGATGTTTTTATCGTACACGGAAGAAAACAGCATCATATCCAGGCGGCCGCTCTCGTCCTCCAGCTGAAAACGCGCATAAGGCTCACCCTTTTTGCTGCGTTTTTTGCTCAAATTGACCGGCATCCCGATCAGCCTTACATAGTCCTCGGACTCGCTCTCGGCAATCTCCATCACTTCTCCCGTGGTCATCAAGGGAATGAGCTCATGATAACGCGCCAACGGGTTGCTGCTGACGTAAAATCCCAGCACTTCTTTTTCCTTCTGCATTTTTTCCTGGGGGCCGTATTCCCCTTTTTTCTTAGGCTGCGGCTCTTCCACCGTGCTGCTGAGCTCGCCGAACAGGGATTCCTGCTGGGAGGATTGGTTGCTGGCAATCTGCAAAGCCAGAGCAATGCACTCGTCCATCACCGACATCGCCTCGCGGCGGGTAATGCCCAGGGAATCAAAACTGCCGGCTAAAATCAGGTTTTCCACCATGCGCCGGTTGAGGAGGGTAAAATCCGCCCGGCGGCAAAAGTCAAACAGGGACTTAAACGGCCCGCCAACCTTGCGCTCCTCCGCCATCCCCCTTACCGCCCCCGCGCCCACGTTCTTGATGGCGCCCAGCCCAAAGCGTATGCCGCGCTCGGTTACGGTGAAGTTTTCAAAGCTTTCGTTGATATCGGGCGGAAGTATGGGGATGTTTTGTTTCTGACACTCCCGGATATAAAACACTACCCGTTCCTGATTATCTATCACGCTGCTCAGAAATGCGCACATATACTCGGTCAGATAGTGGGCTTTCAGCCACGCGGTTTGATAGGATATCAGGGCATATGCGGCCGAATGGCTCTTATTAAAGCCATAACCGGCAAAGTTTTCCATCAGGTCAAATAAATGATCGGCCACCGCCGCGTCCACTCCGTTGGCGGCGCTGCCCTCCAGAAAGCGGTCGCGATGGGATTTCAGCTCGGAGGCTTTCTTCTTGCCCATGGCGCGGCGCAACATATCGGCCTGTCCTAAAGTAAAATCGCCTATGTCGCTGGCGATACGCATGACCTGCTCCTGATACAGTATCACCCCATATGTTTCGCTCAATATGCTTTCAAGAGCCGGATGGGGAAAGCTCACCTCCTGCCGCCCATGCTTGCGGCTGATAAAATCCTCTACCATGCCGCTGCCCAGAGGGCCGGGGCGATAAAGCGCAATCACCGCAATAAGGTCTTCAAACCGGTTGGGTTTCATATCCACCAGTATGCGCCGCAAGCCGTCGCTCTCCAATTGGAACACCGCCACGCTCTTGCCCTCGGACAGCATGGCAAAAACCGCGGGGTCATCCAGCGGTAAGCGGTCGATATCAATGTCGATGTGGTGGCGGTGGCGGATGATGTCACGGGCGCGGTCTATCACCGTAAGGGTGCGCAGGCCCAGAATGTCCATCTTTAAAAGCCCAATATCCTCGACCGTTTCTTTTGTATACTGAGTTACCACATGTCCGTCAGCCATCTTTTGCAGCGGCAGTAGGTGACTGAGTTCTTCACGCCCGATAACCACCCCGGCGGCGTGCACCGAAGCATGGCGGGGCATGCCCTCCAGTCCGCGGGCGATATCAATAACGCGGCGGGCTTTATAATCGCTCTCATATACCTGTTTCAGTTCCGGCGAGATATCAAGGGCCTTTTCGATGCTAATGCCCAACTCCGACGGAATCAGTTTCACGATGCGGTCTACTTCTCCATAGGGCACATTCATGGCCCGGCCCACATCGCGAATGGCGGCGCGCGCGGCCATGGTCCCAAAGGTTATTATCTGCGCCACCCGCTCTTCCCCGTAGCGTTCCACGATATAATTTATCACCTGCTGCCGCTTCTCGAAGCAAAAATCCAAATCGATATCCGGCATCGTGATGCGCTCCGGGTTCAGGAAACGCTCGAACAGCAGGTCATAGCGCAGGGGGTCAATGTTGGTGATGCCCAGCACGTACGATACCATGCTGCCCGCCGCCGAGCCGCGCCCCGGCCCTACCGGAATGCCGTGCTCCCGCGACCAACTGCACAGATCCTGCACAATGAGAAAGTATTCGGCAAAACCCATGCCGATGATGGTGTTTAGCTCATATTCCAACCGCTGTTTAACTTGGGCGTCGGCAGCGGGATAATAACGGTCAAAGCGTGCCGCCACCAAATCCCGCAGGTAGATTTCCGGCGGTTCTTGGTTCGGCACCGGATAATACGGCAGATGAAAGCCTTCGAATTTAAACTCCAGTTGGCACGCTTCAGCAATGCGGACACTGTTGTCGATGGCTTCCGGACAGTCGGCAAACAGCGCGCGCATTTCCGCTTCCGGCTTCAAATAGAATTCCGCGCCCGGAAAGCGCATACGCTCCTCATCTTCCACCGTTTTAAGCGTCTGGATACACAGCAGCACATCATGCAGGGCGGCATCCTCACGCCGCAGGTAATGCGCATCATTGGTGGCGACGAGCGGAATTCCCCGCCGCGCCGCGATATCCTTTAGCGCCCTGATGACCTCTACCTGTTCCTCTATCCCGTGGTCCTGCAATTCCAAATAAAAGGAATCCGGGCCAAAAAGTTGCTGGTACCAGCAGGCCAGCTCATCGGCCTCATCCGGGCGCCCCTGCAGAATAAGCTGCGGGATTTCCCCCGCCAGGCAGGCGGACAGCGCAATAAGTCCCTGGTGATACTGCTGCAGCAACTCGTGATCCACCCGCGGTTTGTAATAAAAGCCTTCCAGCCACGCGCGGCTGACCAGTTGGGTCAGGTTGCGGTAACCGATCTCATCCTTACACAAAAGGATAAGATGGTGTTGGTCGTCGTCCTTGCGCGGTTCGCGGTCATGGCGAGTGCGCATAGCCACATATACCTCGCAGCCGATTACGGGATGGATGCCCTGTTTTTTCGCCTCCCGGTAAAAATCAATCGCGCCGTAAAGCACGCCGTGGTCGGTGATGGCGACTGCGGGCATTCCCAATTCCTTGGCCTGACTCACCAAATCCCTGATGCGGCAAGCGCCATCCAAAAGACTGTATTCCGAATGATTATGTAAGTGTACAAAGCCCGCCAAAATGCCGCCGCCTTTCAATCGCCGTGCCATAACATGGTAAAAATATGGCCGCATCTTAAGTTTAATATATACACCCGTCCAAAGCAAGGCGAGAGCAGACAACCAACCGCCGACAGAGCAGCGCGCCAGCCAAAACCCAAATTATGTAAATTATTTTTCAGTTTAGCAGGAATATTATGGAAAACGGCGAAGTGTTTTCCATACGCGACTAAAATTTATTACAGGAGGCAAAGCGAATGTTACTGTCAACCATCAATGGTAGCCAACCCCAACCTTTGGACCTCTCCGTCTTTATCAACTGTCATCCGGACAAAACCTTGAGCTACTTCTACAACAGTGAAATGCGCATCCGGCTGTCCACCTGGTGCGAAATGAAGGAGTGGCAACAACAAAACGGCTCTTTGGATTCATGTTTGCACCAGTGGCTTAGGCTGCTGGAGGATGAGCTGGGCATGGGGAGCGATTTGCTCGCGCTGAAGGAAAACGATTATCTGGATCACATCGGCCCTTACTATTACAGCAGCGGCAATACCCGCATTTATGTGGAAAAATGCGGCGATACGGAGGAAATGATCCCCTCCAGCACCTTCGGCCATTTGAACCGGCTCAATCAGGAGCCGGAAATCCCCAAGGAAATGGCCAAATATAATCAGCCGCGCAAGGGAGCCCGCAAAACGGCAGCGGAGCCGAACAACCTGCTGACCGATATCCGTATGTGCCGTCAGGCACTGGAGCAAAGTCAGCGCATCACCGAACAGATAGCTTTTTTCCATACCCTGATCGCGGAGCGCCAAGCTATATTGGACGATGAAAACCTGCTGCCCGCCGAACCGGATCGCTGCCCCCAGCGCCCGCTCCAACCGGAAGAACCGCTGCCGGAGCCCGGAGTAATGTCTTTTGCCGGTAATCGGGCACGCCATAAGGAGTATAAGGAACTGTGCAACGATTATGCCCATCAGTTAAAGACTTACCTGCTGCGCTATCGCGAGTTTGAGAAGTCCGGCGAGCGCTACAAGCAGCTTTTAGTGGACTGGCCCCACTGTCATCAGCAGCTGCGGGAACGCTGTCAGCAGGATATCAGCGCAGCGGAGGAAAAACTGGCTACCGCCCTGTACATCCTCGACTTATGCCGGCTCACGCTGGAGCGAAGCTCAATCCACCCCGATTACCACATGCCGGAGATATTGGAGCGCTTCGAGCATTACCTCACCACCGGACGCTGCGACGATCTACCCTCCTGTATGAACATATGGGAAGAAGAGACCCAGTGGCGTGAGATTAAGGCCAGTCAGGAGCGCATCGAGAACACCATCTACTTTTTGCAGGCGGATTTAGAAAACTCCGGCGCTCAAGCCTCCTCGCTGTTTGAAGAAGCCGCCGCCGCCAGCGAGCTGGTGCTGGGCAGAAAGCTCCCCTTACGCCTGTTTGCCGGTCGGTAGGACATGTTTTAGGGTTAAAAGATATA
>JAUNBV010000117.1 GCA_030526885.1 Syntrophomonadaceae bacterium | reverse complement strand
ATATCTGTACCCCGGGTTGCCCCCCGGCCCCATCGCTTCCCCTGGCTTGTTGGCTCTGCGGGCGGCTTTGGACCCGGAGGAGCACGATTACTTCTTTTATGTGTCCAAAGGGGACGGTACCCATGAATTCAGCACCACCTTTGATGAGCACGTTCAGGCCATAAACACCTATTAATAAAAGGATGAACACATGGATGCAGTATTGAAAAAGCCTGAGCTTTTGCTGCCCGCGGGGGATATGGAAAAGCTGAAGACCGCCATACGCTTCGGGGCCGACGCCGTTTATCTGGGAGGCCATGATTTCAGCCTGCGCGCGGCGGCGGGTAATTTTACCCCGGAGGAAATGCAGGCCGGGCTCGAATATGCCCATGGCCGGGGCATAAAACTCTATGCCGCCGTGAACATATTTGCCCATAACCGCGATTTGGAAGCATTGCCGGCCTATCTGGAGGCGCTGGCGGCGATGGGGATGGACGGAATCATCGTTTCCGATCCCGGCGTAATCCGCCTGGCGCGCCGTTTTGCGCCCGATATGCCCATCACCCTGAGCACTCAGGCCAATGTGTGCAATTATGAAGGCGCGGCTTTCTATCAGGACATGGGAGTCAGCCGCATCGTTTTGGCGCGGGAGCTTAATCTGGAGGAACTGGCCCAGATGAGGCAGCGGTTGAGCCTGGAGCTGGAGGTATTCGTCCACGGCGCTATGTGCATGGCTTATTCCGGGCGCTGTATGCTGTCGGCCTATATGACCGGTCGCAGCGCCAATCGGGGCGAGTGCGCCCATCCCTGCCGTTACCGCTATGCCCTGCGGGAGGAACAGCGGCCGGGGCAATATTTTCCCATTGAAGAAGACCGGCGTGGCAGCTATATCCTGAACTCCCGTGACCTGTGCCTGCTCGAATACCTGCCCCAACTGATGGAACTCGGCATTGACTCCTTTAAAATCGAAGGGCGGATGAAAAGCCCGCTCTATGTCGCCACCACCGCTATGATCTACCGGCAGGCGATAGACCATATCCTGCGGGGATGCAGTTGCGACCCGCTGGCCACCGCCTGGCAGTTGGCCGAGCTGGCCGCGGTGAGCCCGCGCCCCTTTACCGCCGGTTTTATCGCCGGAGAAAACCGGGGCATGCAGGATAGCGTAAAAGCCGATGACTGGCCCCGCAACGAATTCTGTGCCATGGCCGTGGGCTGGGATGATAAAAAGGGCGTACTGGAACTGGAGCAGCGCTCCAACTTCGGCCCCCGCGAAAAGAACCTGGAAATGCTGATGCCGGACATCGGGGCCGTACCGTTTCCCATTGCCGAGCTGTGGGACATAGACGGCAATACCATGGATCGCGCCCGCCATCCCCGCCAGCGCGTTTTCTGCTCCTGTGCCGGCGCCATACCGGCGGGTTCCATTTTGCTTAGGCGGGGGAGCGGCTAAAATGGGGGTTAGTTATCAGGAAATCATTTATGCCCGCCTGCCGACCGCGCAGATTGACTTGCTAAACCGATTGATAGAGGGTTTTGAACACCTGGGAATAGTCTCCACCCTGGACCGGGAGCAGGGGCGCGTTATCATCCGCTGCACCAAGGATACCAGAGAAGAATTGTTGCTGATACTCAACAATTTACCCTTTGCCATAGAAATCGAATAAATTCGGCTTAATAAACACCGGTCCTGGCATCGCGCCCGGCCAGTGTTTATTTTTACCAAAAAAATAGTTGACAATTGAACTAATTGACGCTATAATATTTAAATATTAAAACATTTGGGATATATTAATTGGGCTATGCCACTACGGCGCGGAAAGGAGCGCGGGAGATGCACAGGTTGGTTACCGGCGAAAACGGGACGCCGCTGATTGCGGCGTTTTTGAAAGCGGTGCATGCCTATCGCAAGGCGTATTGCTATGATGAGGACCTGTTGGGCTTTACGCCTAATGAGAAAGAAATACTGGTTTATCTGGTCAAGAGGGGCAGATCGTGCACTGCCAAAGAGATCGTAGAGTTTTTGGGCATATCCAAGTCCATGGTCAGCCATTCGGTTGAAGACCTGATAACCAAGGGATATATCACGGCGGGAGTGGATGAACGGGACAAAAGGAGAATAATACTCAGTCTGAGCGAAAAAGGTAATAATGCCTCGATGCGATTTAATGCTGTCGCGGAAGATTTTTTCGTAATGATATATGAGGGCATTTCCCCGCAAGATATGGACACCTTCAGAAAAGTATTGGCCCAGATGACGCATAATATTGACGCGTCTATCGATCAGATCAGGAAATCGCGCACAGGCAGCGTCTGCTGACGATGATATCGACCGTTATTTTGAGAAAGGAGGGAAAACCGCATGAAATGGCAGGAAGAATTGAAGTGTAACATAACTACCGCCGATCAGTTGGCCGGATATCTGCCGCTGAGCAGTGAGGAAATCGATGATATCAATCACATAATCAGGGAATACCCCATGTCCATACCGCGCTACTATCTTGGCCTTATCGATGGGGAAGACCCCGATGACCCGATACGTAAATTATGCGTTCCCGCAGTGACGGAGAGCATGAGAGGCGGCAGCCTCGACACCAGCGGGGAATTGCAGAACACCAAGATCGAAGGCCTGCAGCACAAATACGGTCAGACGGCGCTGATACTCTCCACCCATTTATGCGCCATGTATTGCCGCCACTGTTTTCGCAAACGGCTGGTGGGGATGAACGAATCCGAAAATGCCAGGCGATTTGATGATATCGTCCAATACATCGCCGAGCACGAGGAGATAGACAATGTGCTTATTTCCGGCGGCGATGCCTTTATGAACAGCAACCGTATGCTGGAAAAATACCTGCAAAAGCTTACCGCCATAGAACATGTAAAGCTGATACGCTTCGGTTCCCGCACCCCGGTGGTCATGCCATCCCGTATCAGCAGCGATCAGGAGTTTTTGGATATACTGTACCACTACGGGCAGAAAGTGCAAATTTATGTGGTGACCCAGTTCAACCATCCCCGTGAGCTGACGCCCGAAGCGCGTGAAGCCATCGACATGCTGCTGGCGCGTAAGATAATAATAAGCAACCAGACCGTTTTACTAAACGCAGTCAATGATGACCCCGCCACGTTGGCCCAACTGATGAACGAGCTTACCCACTGCAGCATAGTGCCGTATTATCTGTTCCAATGCCGCCCGGTGACCGGGGTGCTGGATCAATTTCAGGTGCCGTTGCTGCGCAGTTGCGATATAGTAAGGGAGGCGCAGGCTATGCTCAACGGCCACGCTAAGCGCTTCCGCTATATAATGAGCCATGTTACCGGTAAGATAGAAATCATCGGCCGCAAGGATGACACCGTGCTGTTTAAATACCACCAGGCCGCCCATGAGAAGGACAACGGCAGAATGTTCGCCATCAAACCGTCTCGCGACCAATGCTGGCTGCCCGATGCGATATGATTTCCCCAAGGATTGACATTGCCCGCTTGCACCGCCTATAATATTGTGGTGCAAGCGGATGTGGCGGAATTGGCAGACGCGCCAGGTTTAGGTCCTGGTATCGCAAGATGTGCAGGTTCGAGTCCTGTCATCCGCACCAAACCAATATAATCCGAACCCGTTCTTCCCTGTGGGAGACGGGTTCGGATTATTGCTTTATTTCGACAAGTTTGAAGAAACTCATATCCGCAACGGCATCGTCAAGCGCCCGGAATCCAAGCCGCGGGGCCCGCGGAAAAAGAAGAAAGCTGAATAAAAAAAGGGGCAGCGGCATCGTAATTTCACGATACCGCCGCCCCTTGGCATTAGTCTCTCGGTTTCCTTTCCACACCGCTCTTTTCCGCTTCCTGTTGGCGTTTCCACTCGGCAAATTCTCTCTGGCCTTCCCCGCTCTCATAAAAGGCGAGTATATCAGGCATAATGCAGCGAGCGATGGCTTCAACCTTGTACTGCGGGATATTGGTGTTATTGATGATTTTTTTGCGTCTGCCCAAATTGTGCCCTCCGTAATATTCAATTTTCAAGGTGCGGTGCTTCCGAAGAAGCGTGATTATCGAATCCTATCAATCCTCCTATCGTTGTTGTGTTGGCGGCGATTTTTGCTGTGCAGCGCGATATGCCATTTTGTATTCCTCTGGGATGCTGGCGTAAAACTGCCGTAAAAATTGAATCTCCTGCTGGAGTTTTCCGGCCTCAAGTTGATCCTTGACGCTGGGCCTGCTGGTCTCCAGCCTCTTTTCGAGGCTTGTATTCTCGGTTGCCAATGCATTGATCTCACGCTGATATTTGCGAACCTGAGTTTCCAGACTTTCCATGCGCGGGAAAAACTTATCCAGCAAAGCGGCAACCTCCGCTTTCTTTTTGCCAGCATTGAGCGGGTTAATAGCATCAAGCTCCGTTTTGATGCGGACAGCCTGTTTTGAAAGATTTACGGCTTGCTTGAACACCCGCGTTGGGATATGCCGTCGTCCGGTTTTACTGGCCGATTCACCGCGCTCAATGTCAGGGAAGGATTTGACCATATGGGCGAAAAAATCATCCTGCCATTTGGTGAGCTGAATGCGATTGCCGATGATCTCTTTTGCCGACAACCGTCCATCCTCTGTGATGGGTGTGAAGCACAAATGCATGTGCGGCGTTTTTTCGTCCATGTGGACGGTGGCGGCGAATATATTGTCCTTGCCGATCTTCCGGGAGAGAAAATCAACCGCCGTTTGGAAAAACTCCTTGATCTCGGCCCGTTTCTTGCCTTTAAAGAAGTCGGGGCTGGCCGTGATAAGCGTGTCCACAAAGCGGACGCTGTCCTTGCGGGTCTTGCAGCCTGCCGCCTCAATCCGGCTGTTGGTTTCCTGTAAGTAGGATTTTGTAGGCTTTACAATATGGAAGTTGTATTTACTGCGCGCGGTGTCGATATCGGGATTGCTGGCGTACTTCTCTTTAGTGCGCTCATGGTGGGCCTCCAAAGCTCCAGCGCCACCCTTTTTCTTGGCAAACCGCATAATGGCGTATTGCGGGATGGTATCACTCCTTCCTGTTTTGTAGAAAAGTTGAAGGCCGTTTTGCCGCCTCAAGGTATTGGGGTATTACCTGCCTCGGTTTGAGTGTTTGAAACCCCATGATTACGGCGTTTTTCAGCGCCTACTTTTCTACATCCGACCTCTTTTTGCGGATATGTTCAGCCTTTTGTTTCCGCTGAACATCTTCTGCGCAATCTGCGCAGTATTTGGCGTTGTTGGATGTGGACTGAAATGCCCTGCCGCAGACGGAGCACCGCTTTGTGGTGTCGTCCCGGAAAATCTCCGCTTCCAGCGAACGTCCCTCCTTGTCTTTTAGCAGTACATGCCGGAACATTTTGCAGTTGACAGAGTAGGAAATGCTCTGCACACAGACGCAGGATTCCCCATCATCCAGCATGAGGCAGTTACCATCGTCATAGTTGCAGCAGATTTTTCGGATGAGGGTGTTGGCGCGTTTCCTCTGTGCCGGGGTCATGCGCGGCAGAGAGCCGTTCGGCATCCTCTTGATGGGTGGCAGATTCTTGAATGGAACGATCGTGTTTACCTCCTTTTTAATATTACCTATTAATATTTATTTTGCGATTACCTACAAACATATTATTGCATATATCTATTGACTTGTCCATATATTCGTGGTATTCTGTAATTAATAAAGAAAGTATACACTTGCATTCCCATAAAATCAGAGGGGCGATTTATAATATGAATATCAATCAATCTTCAATTCCCATAACCGATGACTGCGTCCTCGCCTTGTATCTGGATT
>JAUNBV010000116.1 GCA_030526885.1 Syntrophomonadaceae bacterium | reverse complement strand
GCGGCCTGCCGCTTTCGGACAGCGAGGCCGACGCCCTTTTCGCTTGCAGCGAGGGCTGGATTTCCCTGACCTATCTGCTGTTCAACTCCTATGTGAATAGGAAAGTCTGGCGGTTCCATTCCGCCGACATCTACGATCTCATGGAGGAAATCATGCTGCGCCCGCTGCCGGAGTGCCAGCAGCAGTTTTTGACCTGTTGCAGCATTGCCGAGAGTTTCACCCGACAGCAGGCCAGTTTTTTGTGGCAGGAGGACAGCCGGGAGATTTTAGACCGGCTCACCAGCCGCAATGCCTTTCTCCGTTATGAGGACGGTGTATATCACGCCCACAATCTGCTGCTGCACAACACCCGCAGCCGTTTTGAAGCCCTGCCCCGGACGGAGCAGCAAAGGCTCTGGACACGGCTGGGTGACTGGCACAGACAGCAGCAGGAATACTTAAACGCCATGATTGCCTACCGCAAAGCCGAGGCGTGGGAGCTGTTGCTTTCTACACTGGAAGCCGATAACGGCAGCAGCCTGTTCATGGGGCAAAAGGACATGGTACAGGAGTGGATTACCCACTGCCCACAGGACACCCTGCGCCTGCATCCGGACGCTATCCTGCTTTTGGCGATGGAGTGCTTCACTGCCGGGGAGATTGATACCCTGCTGCGGCTCAGAGCGTTTCTGCTGACTTCGGTGGAGGAAAACCCGGCCCTTACCGAACAGCAGCGGAACAACTACAAGGGCGATGCCGAGATACTGTTGTCCATGCTCTCATTCAATGACATATCCGCCATGAGCGCCCACCAGCGCACGGCCTGTTTGCTGCTTAACACATACAGCCGTCTGGTAGGCCCCGACAGCCTGTGGACATTCGGCTCTCCCTCTGTGCTGATGCTTTACCACAGCGAAAGCGGCGCATTGGACAGAGAAAATCAGGATATGCACGAATGTATGCTCTTTTACTACCAGCTCTCCAACGGGAACGGCAACGGCGCAGAACACGCCATGCAGATAGAATCAGACTATATGCGGGGCGTACTGGACGATACGGAGATCAACTATCACCTTGCCCTCAACGCCGCGCGCCGGAAAAATCAGTGGAGCGTTCTTGTCACGGTGGAATTTATCGCCATGCGCCTTGACCTGCTGGCTGGAAATTATGAGAAGATGAAACAGCGGATGGACAGCCTGCGGCAGACGCTGAAGGACAACGATCAATTCCTGCTGTTCGATACGATGGATTTGTGTCAGGGGTGGATGTACGCCCTGATGGGTCGCACGGAAGAAATACCGGCGTGGCTGCTCTCCGACAGTGCAGAGGAAAATGTGCCGCCCTTTGTGGCTCCTATCCTGCTGACCATACAGAATCAGGCACGGCTCGTCACCGGAGAATACGCCGCCCTCATCGCCCACGGCGAGGAATACAAGGAGCGGTTCACCGCCTACAACATGGTGCTTTGCCGCATCTATCTCCACATCCAGCTTGCCGCTGCCCTGTATCACATGAGCCGGTCGGGGCAGGCACTCACGGAGCTGCGCGCCGCCTTTGCCCTTGCTGCTCCCGATGGCATCCTTATGCCCTTTGCGGAGAATGGGAAAGGCATTTGGAACCTGCTGTCCGATTTGGAACGGCTGGGCGAATATACGGAAGAAATTGCGGCGATCCGTCCCCATGCCGCCGCTCTGGACAGCCACATTCAAAATATATGGCAGGAGCATTTCGCCGCAGCAAAGGACTATGGCCTGACTGACCGGGAGCTGGAGGTTGCCAAGCTGGCTGCCCAGCGCAAGACCACGCAGGAGATTGCAAAAGTGCTGAATCTATCAGAAAACACGGTAAAGACACATCTAAAGCGGGTTTTTAACAAACTGGAAATAGATAGCAATAGCAGCGCAAGAAACAAACGTGTTTTACTGGAAAAAAAGATGCTTGAAATGTAAAAATCACCCCTGAGGGGTGACGCGGAATTTCAAAATCCACGGTACAATACAACTGTACCGTGGATTTTTTATTTATATGCAGAGGAGGAAAGGCATTGGAAGTAAAATATGACGCCAAAAAGACCCAATGGGGGCCCATCGCTTATGTAGAGCCGCTGGAGGACGGCATCCTGCGAGTCACCTTCAAAAGCGGCAACATGACCGAGATCGACATGAAGCCCCGCATGGAGGCCATCCGTTTCCGCCCCTTGAAGATACCGGAGGTGTGGAAAAGCGCGGATACCAACGGCGGCCTCATCCATTGGTATAAGGGAGGACAGGATATTGTAGAGTTCTCTTGGGATGAGGTCATCATCATGCTGGAGGGGCGGTAACGGCTATGGGAACCCTGACCGCTCCCCATCTGGAAAGCCCCCGAACAACGGGGCAACACAGGAGAATCGCCGGAAGGCAGCGCAAAAAGCCCAGCAGCTTTTTGGTGCTGACAACGGTGTTTGCCCTGTCGGAGCTGGCGTTGCTGGCAGGCTGGTGGTTCAGCAGCGGAACCCCCGGCAACACGCACACCACGCTTTATAGATATTTCGTACTGCTTCCGCTGTGCTATTCTCTACCGGCTGGCTTCTGCATGGAAGAACATTACAACCGGTCGAGAGATTTGACCAATAAGGGAGGAACCTGATTATGAGAAAACAACGAAACCGGCTGCTGTCCATGCTGTTGATTGTGTGCATGATGCTGTCCATGTTGCCTGCGATGAGCCTGACGGCATTGGCTGCTGACGCAGAGCCACAGGATAGCGGCGCAGTGACCGCGGCTACGACTGTATCCGCTTGGAACTGGGTAGATAATGAGGAATATTTACAGGAATATAACGGCGGCTGGGTGCTGGCATTGGGCGGCGGCAGCGAGGAAAACCCCATTTCCCTTGCGGAAGTGGAAGCATACCTGCCAGCCAGTCTGACTGCCACCATCAAAAATGGGGAAGAAGCTGCAACAGAAACGCTTTCCCTAAGCTGGGAGAGTAAGGATTATCCCCGGGCAGGAGGTATCAACGGCAGCTATACCTTTACCGACACTTTGCCGGAGGACTATGCACTGGCAGATGAAGCCGGGGAACTGAAGGTGACGGTTTCTCTGGGAGAGACGATGACCCTTGCCAACAGAGAGGTGGACATTGCTGACAACTACGGCATCGCTCTGATGGAAGCAGTACAAAAGGCAGTCAGCGGTGATACCATAACCGTTATAGGTACTGCAAATTTTGGTAGCGCTGATAACCTTCCCCTTACTATACCGGAGGGAGTGACGGTGAATTGGAATGCACATATTTCTGGCGAGAGTAGTATTTCTTCACTCGTTGAAGTGAACGGAAGCGGAACCTTGAACATTATTGGCGGTTCCATCACAAAGACTGCAGGTACGGCTATATATTTGAACTATGAAAATAACCTTACCGTGAATATTTCCGGAGGTATTATTTCGGGAGGTACAAATGGTATTCATCAGTTTGGGGGTAATACCACTATCGTAGTGGATACAGCTGATGCAACAAAAGAAGTGATTATAAAAGGTGGGGAAAAGGCTATAAATCTGGTAGGCGCCTACTTTAATATTGACTCAGCGATGGAGGGTCAGGCATCGACGATAAATAATCCGAGTGCTTCTGAAGATTTTGAAATATATGATTCAAACAAAATCAGCACCTACAAATATCTGAAATTTACAAGGTCAGCAACCGCTCCCTTAGTTGTAGTAGGGGATGTGACGATCAGCGGTATACAGGGCAATGAAATCACAGCGCAAGATGTGGTTATCAATCTGACCAATGCCACTTTCAAGGCTCTAAGTCAAGACACGGATGTTAATAGTTGGTTTACCAACCTGCCAGCCGGTCTGATAGCAACGGTTAAAGAGCCAGTAGCAGAGGGCGGCACCACCGCTGCGATTACCATATCCGGTACACCCACTGCAATCAGCACGGCGGCAATGGCAATTACGATTCCGTCAGATTCCATTAGCACAGAAACTGCGCTGTATGCATCAAACAACGCTAACGCAAAATATAATATTCCCGCACCGGCTGCCGCTGTGGAGAATGTGGTAATCAGCGGGACACTGGGAAACACAATCATAGCACGAGATGTGGTCATTAACCTGACTAACGCCATTTTCAAAGCTCTAAATCAGGACACAGGTGTTGAAAATTGGTTTACCAATCTGCCAACCGGTCTGACAGCGAAGGTTAAAGCAGCTGTAGCAGAGGGCGACACCACCGCAACGATTACCATATCCGGTACGCCTACGACTGGTAGCACGGAGGCAATGGCGATCACGATTCCGGCAGTCTCCATTAGTTCTGGAAATGATCTGAGTGTATCAAGCAACACGAGCGCAAAGTATAATATTGCTTCCACTGTTTCTGCTGCTGTGAGTGATATTACCATAAGCGGTACAAGATATCAGGCGTTTGCTACTTCACAGCAGGTCAGCATTACACTGGAAGGGGAATACTTTAACAGGACTGCTATTTTGAATAATATAAATTTAGATAATAATTTTAACACATGGTTTACCAACCTGCCAGAGGGGTTGCGTATAACCTGTCAGGAAGAACTTGTTAATGATAGCTCAATATCCTTTGAGGTATCAGGCACACCTATCAAAAGCAGCAGCGCAGCAATGGCGATCACGATTCCGAAAGAGTACATCGTAGGTGCTGCGGAAGATTTGACGGTAACATCCAATGAAGACGCAAAATTTAGCATCTTTAAAAATAATGGGGTTTATCTTTTGGTGGGTGGAACCGCCCTTTGGGCTAATGGACAATCACAGGGGGAATATTATAGAATAATCGACGGAAATAGTCAGCCCCAAAAAGACGGTGCAAACGAAGAAAATTATACGATCCGGTATTCGGACGGAACTTTGTACCTGCGAGGAGCCGAGATTACAGCGGAGTTTTCCGGGATGGTCGAAAGTTGTAACGGTATCTACACAGATGGCGATTTGGATATCGTGCTGGAGAATGGAAACAGCACGATATCCGCTCCAGATAATAGCTATAATAGCTCAATTGCCGCAATTTATGTTGGAGGTACTCTGTCTATTTCCACTGATAAGGGCAGTAATGGTACTCTGATAGCCGAGGGAGAAAACGCTGGTATACGTGCAAATCATTTTCAAAACAACGCCACGGTGACGGCCAAAGCCACCTGTGATGGCAAGAAGAGCTTAGGCATATCTGTCGAGGATATTACCATGAACGGCGGTACGCTGACAGCCGAGGGTGCTTTCTTTGGGATTGAAGGTTCCATTATCATGAACGGAGGTACACTGATTGCCAGCAGCTCTAATGGGTATGCTCAGGCTCATACTGTCGACTCTGTAACGGTAGGAACAAATGTGGAATTGGAGGCTTTGGCTGGCAATAATATCAGTGAAGCAATATCTGTGACAGCAGATGAACTTACGAGCTATTCTTATAAATATATACAGCTTACCGCAGCACCCGACACTTCTTACAATGTCTGGGTGGGCGGCACACAGGTGACCAACAGAAATATGCTGGATGTACTGGGCACAGCGGATGGAAATGCTGCGACAGTAAGATACACCCCGGCGGCGAACGGAAACTCCGCCAAGCTGACGCTGTACAATGCCGCCATCAGCGGTGCGATGAATACTGACGGGCATGGATACGGCATCTGGGCGGAAGGAGATCTGGAAATTGTAGCCAATGGTGAAAATACAGTCACTGGCGAGTCTGTGACGGGGGAAGGTAAGAACAGCTACGGTGTATATGTCAATGGCACTCTGACCCTTTCCGGCCCCGACAAACTCACTGTCGCCGCTGGCAGCGCCAACGGTCAAAGCTACGGTGTGTATTGCAGTA
>JAUNBV010000115.1 GCA_030526885.1 Syntrophomonadaceae bacterium | reverse complement strand
GCCGTCATTGCCGTTGTTCATACCGGTGCCGGAATTGCTTCCGGTGGTGCCGCCGTCGTTGCCGTTGTTGATGCCGGTACCGGTATTTGTACCGCTGCCGGTGGTGCCGTTATTATTGGCGTCAGTGGCGCTTTGGCCGTTGTTTACGTTGTCACCCAGCACGTTCTTATGCTCTACCAGCACGGAGACGTCGTCGATGCCGTCCATGGTCTCCAACTCGCTTTCAATCTGCTGCGCCAGCCGCACTTTCTCCGTGTAGCTCATCTGACCCTCGGCATTGTTGTTATTACCGGCATTATTGGTCTGATTGCTGTTCGAATTCGGCGTGGTCGGCTTTTGCGCCGTGGTGCAACCAGCGACGCACAGCAAAAATACGAATATCAAAGACAGGACCAGGGCTTTTTTCCCTCGCTTCAAATTGAACATACCTCCTTTCATATTGCTCATAGTTTCCTATGAAATCGATAATTTCAAACAGGGAAAATTTTCCTGTTTTTAATGCGGGCGCAAAAAAACCGGAAACGGAGCGTGAAGGCTGACCGTTTCCGGTGCTGGTGATGCTATAAAGGGCTTATTCCAATATATATACTTTTACGGTGCGCCGGCCCCAGCTTTTACATTGACCGTATTCCTCCAGGAATACGTCCAGGCGGTCGCCTTTGATGGCTCCGCCGGTATCGGCGGCGGTGGCAAAGCCGTAGCCTTCAATATAAAGCTTGGTGCCCAGCGGGATGACGCGGGGATCTACGGATACCAGTCCTACGGCCGGAGGCACGCCGGTGGCGGTATTGTACCCGGTGTAGGTATAGGCGGTGGACTCCATGAGTTTGGCTTCAGTAAAGTTGAAGCGCTGTCCGCCGCGCGAAGCCTGCGTAATGGTACCTACGGCCAATACTCTGGTCTCGGCCGCCCGCACAATTGCGCTGCCGACTTTCGTTCGCTCGATCTCCACCCCGTTATGGTAGGTGATACGAATGGTATCCTGGCTCAGGCCCTCCACGCCTTTTTGAATGGTCCGGCTCAATCCCTTTTCCATGTTTTCGTCCGGTACCGTTTCGGTGCCATAGGGTATCACGTGTTCTTCGATGGTGTCGCTCTGGCTCACGCGGATGATCTCAATCAACTGTTGAGGGTTGACCTGATCCTCGGTCCCGGCCACGATAAGATCCATGTCCCCGACGTTTACGCCGGCCAGCGCAACTGCTTCCTGTACCGTCACCGGTACGGTCTCAATAACTGTGATGTTTCCGTCCGCCTTCACATATACCGGGAAGGCTCGCTTAATATCTACCTGCATATACCGCTCAATGGGCGTATCCAGGGCGGGGTCCACCATGTCATGTTCCCCTAACACTATCTGCTCCTGTTCCAACAATCCGGCTACGGTTCCCGTAAAGAAAACCTCGCTCTTGCTGACGGTCCCGTCGTCGTTTATAAAGACGGGTTTTTGAAGGGTATAGTACGAACTAACTGCAATGACAGCGGCAACGACCAGCAAGCACACTATCTCCGCTATCACCCTTCGTATTTTACTGCCTGACATATATCTCCTCCATTCTTTTTCCCTTCCTCCCGCGGAAGGTCCCTGGAAGCAATATAATTATATAAAACGAGGGAAGCCTTGTCAAGTTTACTTCCTTTTTCTGTATGATATGGTTCAAAGAGTAAGCGTATTACAGGATAATGATGGGTTGAATTACATACTGCGAAAGAGCTCCAGCAATCCTTCCAAGCCTGAGTCATCGGGAATCAGGCGCACGGTGTTGGCGTTGATGAGCTTGAGGTTGCGGCCGCTCTTTAACTGCATCTTATGACGGTACAGAGGCTGTATGGTTTCGATCTCGATGTGCTGGCCCACACGCTTGAGGCTTTTTATCTCCTGATTGCGGGCCAGCAGACGGAGGCGGGCGATGATGATAAAGTTGCGTACCGGCTCCGGCTCCGGACCGAAGCGGTCGATGATTTCGGCGCTGATGTCGTCCAGGGCGGATTCCTCCGGGGCTTGCAGGAGGCGCTTGTACAGGCGCATACGGGTGCCGGGGTCAGGTATGTAATGGTCGGGCAGGTAGTAGTCGGCGTCGATGTCGAGTTGCGGCTGCAGCACCGGTTCATGCTCTTCGCCGCGCAGGATGGCCGCCTGTTCCTGCAACATGCGGCAGTAGAGGTCAAAGCCCACCGCGTAGATGTGGCCATGCTGCTCGCCACCCAGGATATTGCCCGCGCCGCGTATCTCCAGATCGCGCAGGGCAATGCGCAGGCCGGCGCCCAGTTCGTTAAACTCGCGGATGGCATTCAACCGCTTCTGCGCTTCCTCGTTCAAGGTCCGATCCGGACGGTAGCATAGATAGGCGCTGGCCACACGGCTGGAACGGCCCACCCGCCCGCGAAGCTGATAGAGTTGGGCCAATCCCAAGCGATCAGCCATATCGACGATCATGGTGTTCACGTTGGGCATATCGAGGCCGGATTCGATAATGGTGGTACACAGCAGCATGTCGAAGCGCCCGGCGTTGAAATCGATCAACACTTGGGCCAGTTCCTGCTCGTTCATCTGACCATGCCCCACCGCGATGCGTATCTGGGGCAGCAGTTCCCTTAAATCGCTTTCAATTTTATGTATGTCCTGCACCCGGTTATGGACAAAAAATACTTGTCCGCCGCGTGCCAGCTCGCTCATTACCGCCTCGCGCACTATTTCCGGGTTATACTCCATAACATAGGTGTTGATGGGGTAACGGTCGGGAGGCGGGGTCTCGATGACGCTCAAATCCCGCAGGCCGGTCATGGACATGTGCAGGCTGCGGGGAATGGGGGTGGCGGACAGGCTGAGCACGTCCACCTTGGTTTTCAGGGATTTGATTTTTTCCTTCTGCATCACGCCGAAACGGTGCTCTTCGTCTACCACCAGCAAACCCAGGTCATAGAAGTCAAGGTCGCTTGACAACAGGCGGTGGGTAGCTATGATAACGTCCACCGCTCCGCTTTTCACGTCGGCGATGATTTTCTTCTGCTGTTTGGGGGTGCGGAAGCGGCTTAAGACTTCCACCGTTATCGGATAGTTTTCCATGCGGGCGCGGAAGGTTTCGCCATGCTGCTCGGCCAGCACCGTGGTGGGCACCAGAATGGCCGCCTGTTTACCGTCCATCACCGCTTTGAACACTGCGCGCAGGGCCACCTCGGTCTTGCCGTAGCCCACGTCGCCGCACAGCAGGCGATCCATGGGGCGGGAGCTTTCCATGTCCCGCTTTACCTCGGCGATGGCTTTTAGCTGATCCGGGGTTTCATGATAAGGGAAATCGCCCTCAAACTGATATTGCCACGGGGTATCGGGGGCAAAGGCATAGCCCACGGTGTTTTCCCGCTGCGCATAGAGCTTGAGCAGTTCATCGGCCAGTTCTTCGATGGACTGCTGCACCTTGGCCCGGGTGCGCTCCCACTCGGTACCCCCCAGTTTATGTAGCCGCGGCTGCTTGTCGCCCACCCCGGAGTAACGGTACAGCAGGTCCAGTTTTTCCACCGGCAGATACAACTTATCGGCGCCGGCATATTGCAGCAGCAGGTATTCGCGGGTAACGCCGTCGGTGGTGACCCGCGTTACGCCGTGAAAGAGACCGATGCCGTAATTCTCATGCACCACGTATTCGCCGGGGCGCAGGTCCTCCAGCAGCACACGGTCTTCCTCGCTGCTCTTTTTCTTTTTGCGCGTGCTCTGGGCATAGCCGAACAAGTCGCGGCCGGTGAACAGGGCCAGCTTGAAGGCCGGGCTGGAAAAGCCCTGCTTGAGCCCGGTTTTAATAAACTCCACGCCCGAGATGTGTTCGTCCACCAGCTTTTGCTGCAGATCCTGTTGCTGTTTGACGGTATCGGGGGAAAACACTATGCGCCAATCTTCCCGCTGCCAGCGCTTTATCTGCGCCCACAGCATAGTCTCGCGCCCGGCGTAACTCTCCATCTCGATTTGGGTGATATGCTGGTACATCCCCACCGCAGCCTGGGCAATGCTGCCGGGGAAGAAGGAATGATACATCTTTTGCCGCCCGTCCAATGCCGCCTTGAGCTGCTCGGCATTGAAACGGGGCAGATCGGGCAGCTCTTTGCCCTCCCGCGTGGCTTCGCGCAGGGAAGTTTCAGTACGGCGGAGATGACGCTCCAGGGTTTTATAGAACTCCCGGGGTTCGTCCAATACGATGAGGCTGCCTTCGGGCAGATAGTCCAGCAAACTGGATAGCCCATGCCCGTCGATTTCATCGGCAGGGCCCACGGCAGCCTCATCCAGCGCGCCGGTGGTAAGCTGGCTGTCGGGATCGAAGCGGCGGATGAAATCTATTTCATCGTCGAAGAAATCCACGCGCAGCCCTTCGCTGCTGCCGGCGGGATAGATGTCCACGATACTGCCGCGCACGGCCACATGGCCCGGGCGCACCACGGTGTCCACGCGCTCATAACCGTTGCCGATCAACGTTTCCATTAGTTCCCGGCGCGGCAGGCGCAGGCCGCGCGCAAGATTTATGGTGCCGGCCGCCAGTTGCCCCGGGCTTTTTATGCGGTGCATCATGCCGCCCGCGGTGGCGATAATAAAAAAGCCGCCTGTGGCCTGCTCTCCGGTATGCAGCCGTTGACGGGCGAGCTCCTGCAAACAATACAAGCGCTCCATTTCACTGCGGGCGTTGTTTTCCTTGATAAAAACCAGTTCGCGGGCGGGAAAGCGGCCGATGGGATGGGGCACGAGTTTTCTTAAGTCCCGCGCCAAATCGACCAACTGCTCTTCATCCGGCACCAGCACCAGCAGGCGGCGGCCGGAAAGTTCGTACAGCCGGTGAAAGAACCAAACACGAGCGCCGCCGCTGAGCCCGCTGAACATACAGTCGGCTCCGAGGCGGAGCTGCTCCATTATTTGCGCGGTGAGCATATATTGTTTCTCTCCTACTGATAAACCACCGGACCGTGATTTTGCTGAAAGGTTTCGCCGCGGGACCCTATTTCGGCGGCACATTCCGGGCATATCCCGGCTATTCCCATGGCGCCGTCGGCAGTGCCGTTTTCCTGCTGGCGGTACACCCGGTCGCAGCATTCACATACATAATATAATTTCATGGCCGACCTCGCTTTTTTGCTATAAGTCTGCCAACGAAACGCCTGCTTTATACCTCCCGGTCCGCGGTTCTTTGTCCCTTGTTATATGCGTTCATGGCGGCGATGATGCCTTTTTCCGTGAAGCACTCCACCGCGTCGGCGGCTTTGGTAATGGCGGCGCGGATGATGTCGGCATCCTCGCCTTCGATGCGGCTCAACACCCAGTCCACCGTCTCATGGTTTTCGGGACGGCCGATACCGATGCGCATGCGGGGTATGTCCGCTATGCCCATGCGCTCCAGCACGGATTTCAGGCCCTTGTGACCGCCGCTGCCGCCGCCTTCGCGAATGCGCAGCGTGCCCGGCGGCAAATCCATGTCGTCCAAAATCAACAGCAGGTCTTCCGGCGGGAGCTTATAGTAATGCATAAGAGGCTGTATGGCGGCGCCGCTTAGGTTCATATAGGTGAGGGGCTTGACTAGCAACACTTTTTGCCCGCGGACAATGGTGTGGCCGATGATGGCATCAAATTTGCTGTCCTGACGCTGCACCGGCCAGCGCGATGCTAATTCCTCCAGCACCATGTAGCCGATGTTATGGCGGGTATCCTTATAGCGGGGGCCGGGATTGCCCAGACCGACGATCACCTTCATACCTAGGCCTCAAATAATCTGCTCACGGAGAGATCCTCGTGGATACGCAGGATGGCTTCTCCCAACAGAGGGGCTATGGACAGCACCTTGGCATTGTCCAGCTTTTTTTCGTCCGACAGCGGGATGGTATTGGTCACCACGATCTCTTTCAGCGGAGCCCGGCGCAGGCGCTGGATGGCGGGCCCGGAGAATACGGGGTGGGTACAGGCGACATAGACCTCCTTG
>JAUNBV010000114.1 GCA_030526885.1 Syntrophomonadaceae bacterium | reverse complement strand
GTCCCCGGTATAAAAGGGATGGCATTTCGAACAGATTTCCACCTTGATATTCTCTTTGGTCGAACCGATTTCTATCTCGCTGCCGCATGCACAGCGGGCCATGCTCTTTACGTAATTGGGATGGATGTTTTCCTTCATCGAATCTCACCTCTTTCAATATTACAGCTACCGGGCCAATGCCGACATCCGCCCGGCCAAGCCTGATTACAAATTAAGCCGCAAAAATCATTATATCAGCCGTTTTTGCATTTGACAAGGATAATTTACCGCCGAAACAAATTTTTCTTCCCTCGCGGCCCCATGGTGTTCATGAGGGCCGAGGAGCAATCGCCTCATATCCGCCAACAGGGGCGGCGCGGCTCCGTTGTGCTTGACGCGGTATCCGGTTATTTACCCGCTCCTTGTCCCGTTCATTGTATTTACCGGGCGCATCCATTATAATATAGGCGATAGCGCTAGCCAAGTTTTTTCATTGCTTGGGGAGGTATGCTTTATGGACCATAAACGTGTGCCGTTATTCTTGTTCCTCACTTTCGTGCTCAGCTGGGGTTTGCTGTTTTATATGTGGAGCATCGGGGGTCTGGAAAACCCGGCGTCATTCTATATGGCGGCGGGGATGATGCTCATACCCGCATTATGCGTGATCCTGACGCGGCTGTTCACCGGTGAGGGCTTTAAAGACCTGTGGCTGTTGCCGCAGAATTTCAAACACACCTGGGGCGTCTACGTGCTGGCCTGGTTGCTGCCCTCCCTGTTAATCCTCCTAGGCGGCGCGCTGTGGTTCCTGCTCAATCCCGACCGCTTCGACCCCGCCATGAGCGCAGGCGTGGAATTGCTGCGCTCCCAGGCCGATGCCACCGGGCAAGTGGTCACCAATCAACAGTTGCGCTCCGCAATCATACTCAACTCGCTTTCAGCCATCTTAATCGCGCCGCTGGTAAACGTCATCTTCTGTATGGGCGAGGAATTAGGCTGGCGCGGCTATCTGCTGCCCAAGCTGGCTATGAAGTATAAGCCGGCCGCGGCGGCGCTGATGGTGGGTATCATCTGGGGAGTGTGGCACGCGCCCATCATCGCCATGGGCCATAATTACGGTCTGGGTTATGCCGGCTGGCCCTGGCTGGGCATAAGCGCCATGATCCTGTTTTGTATCGTGCTGGGTTATTTGTTCGGCTGGATGGCGCTGCGGGCAAAAAGCGCGCTGCCGGCGGCGCTGGCTCATGGAGCTTTAAACGGCGTCGTGTCTTTGCCCACCATGTTTTTGATTGGCCAAAGCAACCCCTTTATTGGCCCGCTGGCCACCGGCGTCATCGGCGGCAGCGGCTTCATCGTCGCCGGCATCATCTGCTGGTGGCTGTTGAATAAAAATCCCGACCAATACCATCCGGCGCATACCGACGTCTATCAACCCTTCCGCCCCATATTCGTCACCCCGCACGAGGAATAGCACAAATGGGCGCCGGTGCGAATTTGTAATATAGTCGGAGGGGGCGGTACCGCTCGGTGAGTGATACCGCCCCTCTTAATAATTATCCTTAGACATTAAGCTCCGGCTCTTTTACCGCGCCTTACTCTAATATGTCACATATACGGTCCTGGCCTGCTCATCCCAGTTCATCGTACAACCCAGCGCCTCGCCCACAAAGCGCAGCGGCACCATGGTGCGCGCAGTGGCGGGAACGATTTCGGCGGCGGCGTCCAAGGTTACCGCCTGGCCGTTGATATAGGCGGTGGTCTGGTCGATATACAGCAGTACCGTGGCCTCGCCTTTAGTGCCGTTCACGCTGCGGGGGATCTGGTTCCATTGCACCTCGGCGCCCAGAGCCTCGAATATCGCTCGCATCGGCACCATGGTGCGGTTATTCTTGATATAGGCATCCTGATCGGTGGTCAGTTTGACGCCGTTGATATATACCGGGATGGCCTCGCTCACCGGCGCGGACGAAGCCTCCAGATATTCCACATACAAATCGCTGTTGATGCCGCGGATGGTTATATAAGTGAGACAGCCGTGATCGATTACCGGCTTGACATCATTGAAATCACTGTTGGTGAGGCGGGTGGTGGTGGTGGTGTTCATGTCCAGCAGCATTATCTCCGGAACGCCGTTATAAGTCTGCGCCCAGGCGATATAATTTTCCCATACCGTGGGCTGCAGGTTGTTGACGTCGTTATTGGTGATAAGCTTGGTCTCTCCGGATGCGATGTTGTGATAGTATACTTGGTTGGCCGCCACGCGGGAAACAACCGTTTCTCCGGAGGCGTTTTTAGAGGTAATCAATTGGCCCGCCGCATTATAAGCCCGGCCCACATAGTTGCCCCACATCAGGCTGTAGTAGCCGGTTTCGCTGTTTATGGGGCCACCGCCCTCTACCCACACGATGCCGTTGCCCTGCATATATATCCCCGACTTTATCGCCGCGCCCGCCTTAATGCTGGTGCTCTGACCGGTGGCGAAGCTATAGAGCATCACGCTGCTTTGGGCGGTATTATGCGCGGTGTAGGCAATATAATCCGGGGTCAGGCTCAACTCCACATTGGAACTGGCGGGTACTTCGATTACCGTCTCCGCGCCAGTGCCCATGTCCCGCACGTACAGCGCGCTCTTGCCGTAATCAAACCAGGCCACGCGCCCGCCGGCGGCTTGTACCTCCTGCTTATTGGTAAAGGAAGTGGTGATTTGCTGGTTCATCCCGGTGGCCAGGTCATGCTGATAAACCTGGGTGTATCCACCTATGTTCACAATGAAATAAAGCGCGTTGCCATCCACATCGAAAGACAGGATATTATCATAGGGCAGGCTCACCCGCACCAGGGTATTGGCGTATTTATCCCATACCTTAAAATACTTGCTGGTGCCGCTTAAATTAAGCGTCACGCCCCCGGTCTCGGTCAGCACCATTTCCAGAACGCTGCCGTTGGCCTCGATGGTCTCGATCGCCTGCGCGGGAGGCGCCGGCGCCAGCACTCCCAAAAACAATGTCATTACAAACGCCATCAGTACGATACATGCTTTTTGCTTCATTGGATGCTTCCTCCTTATTGCTGCACTTTTCTTTTTCCTTTAAGCCCATTGCCCATCATACTGATTGCATTTTACTTCATTTGGCGCATTATCGCCAATACCCTTTCTTAAAAAAGTATGAAGATGTCGTTTTGCTGTAAGAGTTTTTTGCCGTGTTCGTATCACCAGTATGATAATATATAATACGATATTCACTGCACCGGCTTACATAGGGTAAAAAGCTTTTGACGCGGGCGGTGTATTGCCCGCATTATTTTATGCCGCACGCTTGGCCCATCCCTAAGCTCTATATTACCGGCATAAATATATAAATTAATCGCGGAAGAATAAGAAAGGGCCATTTTATGGAACCCATCCGGATAGAAAATTTGGAGCATACCTTTCATATGGGACGGCTGGACGTGCAGGTGCTTTACGGCGTGAACCTGGCGGTAAAGGAAGGCGAATTCCTGTCCCTGTGCGGCAGTTCCGGCTCCGGCAAGACTACGCTGCTCAACCTGATCGGCGGGCTGATGAAGCCTACCGGGGGCATGCTGAAAGTCAACGGCCATGATATCACCAATTACAGCGAAAACCAACTCTGCCATTTTCGCCGCGGCAACCTGGGCTTTATCTTTCAGAGCTATAACCTGCTGCCGGCACTCACCGCCCTGGACAATGTGGCGCTGCCGCTGATTTTTGCCGGCGTGAAACCGGAGCAACGCCGCGAACGGGCGGAGGCGATTCTGGTGCGGGTAGGGCTGGAAGACCGCCTGCATCATCATCCCGACGAGATGAGCGGCGGCCAGCAACAGCGGGTAGCCATCGCCCGCGCCCTGGTGAGCCACCCCCCCATCATCCTGGCCGACGAACCCACCGGCAACCTGGATACCGCTAACGGCGAGGAAATCATGGCGCTGATGCGGGAGATAAACCAAACCGAAGGCAAGACCATCATCATGGTCACCCACGACCCGGAAAAAGCGCGGCGGTGTGACCGGGTGATATATCTGCGCGACGGACACATCGTTAACGAGGAGGTGACGGCGTGATCTTCGGCGACGGAATAAGACTGGTATCCAACAATCTGCGCCGCCGCAAGGGCCGCACCTTCCTGACCGCCTTGGGCGTAGCTATCGGCACCGCTTCCATCATCGCCATGATATCGCTGGCCGTGGGTTTGAACAATGTAGCCACCGCCAGCGTGGACAGTTGGAACGACCTCACCACCCTGGACGTTTACACCGCCTGGGATCAGAATACCGGCCAGATGAAGGACCCGCTCACCGCCGCCACCGTGACCGAGCTGCAGCAGATACCCGGCGTGAGCGGCGTGCTGGCCATGGTCAATTATTACGGCGGCGGCGGCCTTACCATGGGGCGCATGACCGGCTGGGCCTCCTCGGTGGGCGTGGATCTCGACACCGTGGACGCCTATCCCTTTACCATGGCCGAAGGCCGTTTTTTGAAAGGCAAGGGGGAAGCGGTCGTAACCTGGCGAGTGCCGGAAAACATGTTTGAAAAAAAACGCCCCAGCCGCAACAATCAGAATAACTACAACCAATATACGGAACCGGTGCGCACCGACATGCTGAACAAAACCATCACCATCACCGCGCAGCGCTGGAACAGCGACACCGAGGAGCAGGAGACCAAAGATTACAAATTCAAAGTAGTGGGCGTGCTGACCGAAGGCTTCAGCCAGTACGAATCCTCCGTTTATCTGCCCGAGGAAGCGGTGCGGGAAATGCGCAAATGGTCGGGCGATGACAATCAAGGCGGGCGAGAACGGGCCGATACTACCAACTATGACAACATCAAAGTCAAAGTCTCAAGCCGCGACGACGTGGAAAACGTGGTAGCCGGCATCCGCGAAGCCGGCTACGAGACCTGGAGCCCCACGGAAATGCTCGAGGAAATCAACCAGCTATTTTTAATAATAGAAATAATCCTGGCCGGTATCGGCGCCATATCCTTGCTGGTAGCCTCCATCGGGATTATGAACACCATGTTCATGTCCATCCTGGAGCGCACCCGCGAGATCGGCATCATGAAAGTGCTGGGCGCCAACTTGGCCGACATCCGCCGCCTGTTTCTGATGGAATCCGGCTTTATCGGTATGATTGGGGGTGTGGCAGGGCTCCTTGTGGCCTGGGGCACGGTGGCCATAGTAAACGTGGTGGCCATCAACATTATTCCGGACCTGGCGGGAATGAACATCACCAAAGTCGCCATCATCCCGCTGTGGCTGGCCCTGTCGGCCCTGAGCTTCGCCGTTTTCATCGGCGTAGTGTCCGGCTTGCTCCCCGCGCAGCGCGCCTCCCGCATCAGCCCGTTACAGGCCATACGGCAGGATTAAACGATAGTCGGGCCGCAACCGCGATAATGGTTATATATAGGGAACAACCTGACAGCTAGACGCTGCTATACTGCGGGGCACAGGCACCCCCTTCGGGGCACAGGCAAAAGACTAAATCAATTGAGAGGACTGAACATTATCATGAACAACGGCGAGCAGACGGCTTCCCCCAATAAAATAAAAGCCTTATGGCAGCGGCGTAAAAAGCGCATCATCGTGATCGGCGTGCTGGTGCTGATCTTGCTGCTGCTGGTTTTGAAGGTGCGCAGCTGCACCCAAAACATAGGGGGAGAAATGATAGACCCCTCCGCCGGCATGATGCCCTCCACGGTGATGGTGGACCGCGGCGACGTGCAGCGGGTGATCTACGCTACCGGCAGTGTTATGGAGAATAACACCGAGGAGATCACCGCCGAGGTGAGCGACAAAGTCACCGCCATACACGTCTACGAAGGCCAGGAAGTCACCGTGGGCGACTCGCTCTACACCATCGACGACAGCGAAGCCGGCCTGGTCATCCGCAAAGACCGTCTGGTGTGGCAGAAGAAGCAAAAAGACCTCACCGAGCAGATCGCCGCCCTTAAGAGCAATGAAATCTACTCCGAAGTAGGAGGGGTA
>JAUNBV010000113.1 GCA_030526885.1 Syntrophomonadaceae bacterium | reverse complement strand
TGATTTCATTTCCTTTATCATGAGCGGAGAAGGGCAGGCCATAGTGGCGCAGAGTTGTGTGCCGGTGGATGATGGCGCACCGGCCTTTGTCTCGGATTTGCCCGCCGGCCGGCTGGTGATTGCGGGCTCATCCTCGGTGGCGCCGGTGATGGAAAAGCTGGTGGAGGGTTACGGGGCGTTAAACCCCGAGGCGGTGATAGAGCTGCAGGTGACCGACTCCACCGCCGGGATAAACGCGGTTTTGGAAGGTATCGCCGATATCGCTATGGCCAGCCGCGACTTAAAGGAGAGCGAGCTGGAGCGCCTGACCCCAACGGCTATCGCTATCGACGGCCTGGCAGTCATCGTACACCCCGAAAACCCGCTTGACAATATTTCCTCCGCGGACCTGCGGGCTGTTTTCACCGGCGAAACAATGATCTGGCAACCGCTGCTGCCGGCGGCGCTGCCCGAGTGAGGATAATAATGAAAAGCGCGATTAAAGAAAAGGCATTTGAGATTCTATTCCTGCTGGCGGCCTTAAGCTCCACCGCAGCGGTTTTGCTGATATGCGTGTTCCTGTTTGCCAACGGCGTGCCGGCGATGGCGGAAATAGGCTGGTTTGACTTCCTGCTGGGCCGTAACTGGTCGCCGCAGGATGTGCCTGCGTCCTATGGCATTCTGCCCATGATCTTGGGCAGCATCTATGTGACCGCCGGAGCGGTCATCATTGGAGTGCCGATAGGTATTCTCACCGCCGTATATCTGGCCCGCTTTTGCCCCCCGCGACTATATCGAAGGCTGAAACCGGCGGTGGACCTGCTGGCGGGCATACCCTCCGTTATATACGGCTTCTTTGGACTGATGGTGATCGTGCCGCTGTTGCGCGAGCTCTTGGGCGGGACCGGCAACAGTATGCTCGCGGCATCGATTCTGCTGGGGATGATGATATTGCCCACGGTTATTGGTATCAGCGAGGCTGCCATCCGCGCGGTGCCGGAGAGCTATTACGAGGGCGCGCTGGCGCTGGGCGCCAGCCATGAGCGGGCGGTATTTTTTGCCCAGCTGCCAGCTGCCCGCTCCGGGATTATGGCCGCAGTAGTGTTGGGGGTAGGACGGGCCATCGGCGAGACCATGGCGGTGATCATGGTGGCCGGCAATCAGGCGCGCATGCCGGACGGCATTCTCTACGGGGTGCGCACCCTGACCGCCAATATTGTCACCGAGATGGGTTACGCCGCCGACCTGCACCGTGAGGCCCTCATCGCCACCGGCGTGGTGCTGTTTGTGTTTATCCTGCTCATCAACCTGTGCTTTTCCATACTAAACCGAAGGGGGGAGCGGGCATGAACGCCAAAACTAGCTTTATGAACGGAGCCGCTTCCGGGCGGGGCCGGCGCTCGTCCCAGGGCCGCCGGCGGCCGGATATCTCATTGCTGCTGCGGATGGTGGTATATCTCTGTGCGGGAATCACCCTGCTGGCACTGCTTTTACTCATCGCTTATATTTTAGTAAAAGGCGTTCCCCATTTGACCGTCTCATTGTTTGCCCTGGAATACACCTCGGAAAATGTTTCCCTGCTGCCGGCGCTGATCAATACCCTCATGATGACGGGGCTGGCCCTGCTCCTGTCCATCCCGCCGGGAGTGGGAGCCTCCATTTATCTGACCGAGTACGCCGACCGCAACAGCAAAAAAGTGGCCTTGATCCGCTTGACGGCGGAAACCCTGTCCGGCATCCCCTCCATTATCTACGGCCTGTTCGGGATGCTGTTTTTCGTCACCTATTGGCAATGGGGCTACTCCCTGCTGGCGGGGGCGGCTACGCTGGCCATCATGGTCTTGCCGCTCATCATGCGCAGCACCGAGGAAGCTCTCAAAGCCACCCCGGATAGCTATCGCGAGGCCAGTTTCGGGCTGGGCGCGGGAAAATTCCGCACGGTGAGCCGCATCGTGCTGCCCTCCGCCATCCCCGGCATCCTGGCCGGTATTATCTTAGCTATCGGGCGTATCGTAGGCGAAACGGCGGCGCTGATCTATACCGCGGGGTCCGTAGCGGTAATATGCCGCGACCTGCTGTCCTCTGGCCGCACCCTGTCCCTGCATATGTATCTGCTATCCAGCGAGGGTCTGTACACCGATCAGGCTTATGCCACCGCTGTGGTGCTGCTGGGGCTGGTACTGCTGCTCAATCTGCTGTCCGGGCGGGTGGCCGGCAAACTTACGAAAGGAAATGAATGATGAACAAGATCGAGATAAAAAATGTTAATCTGTATTACGACAAGTTTCAGGCTTTAAAAAATGTCAACATGGTGGTGCCGGAAAACCGTATTACCGCTTTTATCGGACCTTCCGGCTGCGGCAAGTCCACGTTGCTGAAGAGTTTGAACCGGATGAACGACTTGATACCGGGTTGCCGTATCCAAGGCGAGGTGCGGCTGGATGATGAAAACATCTATGGCGAGATGGACGTAAACCAACTGCGCAAGCGGGTGGGGATGGTATTTCAGAAGCCCAATCCCTTCCCCATGAGCATTTACGATAATATCGCCTACGGGCCCAAAACCCACGGAATACGCAACCGCACCGAACTGGATGAAATAGTGGTCGGTTCGCTGCAGGCCGCCGCCATCTGGGATGAAGTGAAAGACCGGCTGAAAAAAAATGCGCTCAGCCTATCCGGGGGCCAGCAGCAGCGCATCTGTATTGCGCGCGCGCTGGCGGTGGAGCCGGAGGTTCTGCTGATGGATGAACCTACCTCCGCCCTGGATCCTATATCTACCGCCAAAATTGAAGACCTTGTCCTGGAATTGCGCAACACGTATACTATTGTTATAGTCACCCATAATATGCAGCAGGCCGTGCGCGTTTCCGACCGGACCGCTTTTTTCCTGCTGGGCGAGGTGGTGGAGTATGCCGATACCGATAAACTGTTTTCCGTACCGCGCGATAAGCGTACCGAGGATTATATAACGGGGAGGTTTGGATAATGGTACGAGGACATTTCGACAAGCAGTTGGAACTGATGAATGCCGAGCTGGTAGCGATGGGGGACCTCATCGAAACCGCTATCGCCGGAGCGGTACAGGCTTTGATATACCTGGATGCGGAGAAAGCGCGTGAAACCATCGAGATCGCCGAACAGATCAGCGCCAAAGAGCGCGAAATAGAAAGCTTTTGCTTAAAGCTGCTGCTGCAACAACAGCCGGTAGCCCGCGACCTGCGCCTGATTTCCACCGCACTGAAAATGATCACCGATATGGAGCGCATCGGCGATCAAGCCTCCAATATCGCGGAATTGGGCATGATACTCGCCCAAGAGCCCGGCATCGGCCGCATGCATAGAGTGGAGCGGATGGCGGAGGCTACCATCAGGATGGTCAATGACAGCGTTGACGCCTTCGTGCAAAAGGATATGGCGCTGGCTCAGCATGTGATAGATTACGACGATGTGGTGGATGACCTTTTCAGCGCCGTCAAGCTGGAGTTGATTACCTTGATCCGGGAAAGTGCGGCTCACAGCGAGCAAGCCATCAATTGGATCATGGTGGCCAAATATCTCGAAAAAATAGCCGATCATGCCGCCAACATCGCGGCTTGGGCGATTTTTTCCCTCACCGGGGAGAAGCCGCTGATTAAATAATCGGAGGTATAACGTGACGACGATCTATTGCGTAGAAGACGACCAAAATATCCGGGAGCTGGTAGTATATGCGCTCAAGAGCAGCGATTATGAGGCGCGGGGATTTGAAAAGGCGCCTGAGTTTTATGCCGCGGTGGAGATTGAGCGCCCGGCATTGGTGGTGCTGGACATCATGCTGCCGGGCGAGGACGGTTTAAGCGTATTATCGAAGCTGCGCAGCCGTAAAGAGACGGCACAAATCCCGGTGATCATGCTGACGGCCAAATCGGCGGAATATGACCGGGTGCTGGGTTTGGACAGCGGTGCGGACGATTACATATCCAAGCCCTTTGGGGTGATGGAACTGCTGGCGCGGGTCAAGGCGCTGCTGCGCCGTAGCGCTGGCCAGCTTGAGGAGGCTCCCTTGCGGGTGGGGGCCGTGGTTTTAGACCGGGCGCGCCATCAGGTTTGGGCGCAGGACGAGTTGGTGGCGTTGACCTTTAAGGAATTCGCGCTGCTGGAATATCTGATGGAGCATCCCGGCCGGGTACTGTCCCGCGAGAAGATCATCGCCACGGTGTGGGGATTCGATTATGAGGGAGAGAGCCGCACGGTGGATATGCACATCAAGACCCTGCGCCAGAAGCTGGGCGAAGTCGGTGCGCAGATCGTGACCGTGCGCGGCGTCGGCTACAGGATGGGAGAATAGCGGTGAAACGAAAGATATTTTGGTATATGGGAATATTGGCGCTGGGCACGGCGCTGCTGGCCGTGGCCGGCGCTATGGCGGCCGAACATGTAATCGCCATACTGGGGATACCTTTTGTGATCATCATTATGTTGCTCACCGTGTTGCTGTCCCTGCGGCTCACCGACCGCCTGGTGGAGCCCCTCAACGATATCGAGCCGGAAACGCCTTTGAAAAATGTCGCTTTTGAAGAAATCGCTCCGTTGCTGTTCAAACTGCATCAGCAAAATGAGATAATGCGCTACAACACGGAGCTGTTGGCCAAGCGGCAGGACGAATTCAAAGTCATCACCGAAAATATGACTGAAGGCTTGATCCTGATGGACGGCGATATGACCATACTGTCCGCCAATCCCAGCGCCTTGCGGCAGCTTAGGGCCAAACCGGGCGATTACAGCGGCATGAACCTGTCCGCCCTGAACGATAGCGCCCCGTTGCTGGAGATAGTGCGCTCAGCGCTCGGCGGCACGCACCGTGACCGGGTGATAACCGTGAGCGAACGGAATTATCAGCTACTGGCCAGCCCGGTACGTTTCGGGGAATATATTGTGGGTTGCGCGTTGCTGACGCTGGATGTGACGGAAAAACATGCCGCCGAAAAGCTCAGGCAGGAATTCAGCGCCAATGTGTCCCATGAACTCAAGACCCCGCTCACCTCTATTTCCGGGTATGCCGAGATGCTGACCATGGATATGGCCGAGCCCCAGGACGTACCGGTGTTTGCCGGCAAGATACTCGACGAAGCGCATCACCTGCTGGAAGTGATCAATGATATCATCAAGATATCCCGGCTGGACGAGGGCCGCGGGGAGGAGGAATTCCTGCCGGTAGATCTTCTGGATCTGGCCCGCGCGGTGGCGGAACGCCTGCGCGATACGGCTGAGCTGCGGGACATCACCATCAGCGTAGCGGGGCAGGGCGGCGTAGTGATGGGGTTGGAACCGTTCCTGCGGGAGATGGTGTTCAACCTGTGCGACAACGCGGTGAAATATAACCGTCCCGGCGGCTTTGTGCTGATTACCGTCAACCCCATGGAAGACGACCGGGTGCGCCTGATCGTCGAGGATAGCGGCATCGGCATTCCCGCCGCCGAGCAGGAGCGCGTGTTTGAACGCTTTTACCGGGGGGACAAGAGCCATTACCGCGATATTGACGATACCGGCACCGGTTTGGGTCTGGCCATCGTGAAGCACGTGGCCCGCTTCCATCAGGCCACCCTTCAGGTCACCAGCGAGCAGGGACGGGGCAGCCGCTTTGAAATCATTTTCAAGGCTTAAATAAATGTTTGCTGGAAGGTTGCCGCTTCTCGTCGTTTACCCTATTGCTTTATGCCGGCGAAAGCTTGTATAATATATACTGTAATATGAAAGCCAATAAAACCGTAAAATAAAACGGAGGTGATTTCAACAATGGAAGGAAGTAAATCCGAGATGACAAACGAATTTGGTATTGTCCGCATTGCGGACGAAGTGGTATCCACGGTAGCCGGGATGGCGGTGGCGGATGTCGAAGGCGTGGCGGCCATGAGCGGCGGCGGTTGGGGTACTGATCTGGTAGAGAGGCTGGGTAAAAAGAATTACGGCAAGGGAATTAAAGTGGAGGTCGGTGAGGATTCGACCAGCCTGGATATTTACCTGGTAGTGGAATTCGGCTATGCCATCCCGCAGTTAGCGGAAAGTGTGCAAAAGGAAGTAAAGCTCGCTATCGAAAGCATGATCGGCTTGAAGGTGTCACATATCAATATCCACGTGGTAG
>JAUNBV010000112.1 GCA_030526885.1 Syntrophomonadaceae bacterium | reverse complement strand
CAGTACCGTTACCAGCATGGCGCGGCTCATAGTGGTGTAGGGTTCAAAAGTGGTTGCGTCGGTGCCCTGCATCAGGCCGTTCTCGTTCACGTATTGCACCGCGCCATAGAACCAGTCGCCGGTGTTCACATCGGTGAAAGGATTCACCCAGCCGTCCGCCGGGGTCTCCGTGGCGGCTACAAAGGTAGCGGTCACCGTCACGTTGGCGGCGGGCATGGTAAAGGTATAGGCGCCGTCATCGTTTTTCGTCACTGATACGGCGTTGTCCTTGGCGTCTTTTACGGCGACGGTACCAGCTTCATAACCGGCGTCGGGCTTCAGCGTGACGGTGATGGCCGTACCCGAAGCCGCGCTGCTCTTGCTCAGGGAGATAGAGCCGTTGTCAGCCGCCGCCGCGGTAATGGTATAGGTGGGCGCGCCACCCCCGCCGCCCCCGCCGCCGGTGCTGATGCGCGTGAACTGGGCTACGGCGTTGACGGTCCGATTACCGCTACTTGTTGCGGGCATCAGAACGTTCCACAGCCCGGCGGTCAACTCTTTGTAAGTGCCATTCACACCGGCAATCGGTGCGTCGTTGGCATCGGTAAAGCTCCAGCCATCGAAGGTGTAACCGGATTTATTTGGGTTCAGCAACTCTTCATTCACCTGCGCATCGCCTTCCACGTAGGTATCCGCTCCAATTAATGTGGTGCCGTCAGTGTCATAATAAGTCACCGCCAGCGTGGGGGTAGTAGTAGCCATGAGGGTAAAATCACTGAACCCCTTGGTCACGGTAAAGGTGGCGTAGTATTGGGCTGGGTTCTTTGTGTTATCCACTCTCAGGGTCGCGGTGTAGTAGTAGACCTCGCCGCCGCCTTTATCGTGTTTAATCAGCAGACTATCGCCGGTACTGTTGACAAAACCAGCGGGCAGGGGGATGGTGATAGTGATGGGCGGCCAAATGTCAGCCTTAATGGGCTGCGGTTCACCGACCTTTACCGCGTTGGCGTTTGTAGCCCCGGAGGCGTTGCCTACAATATTCTCCGTTTCCGCCACCGCCTTGGTGGTGACCAATATCTGGCTCATGGGGGTGATATCAAGGGTTAGGGTCGCCGCCGCGCCCGTGCCGCTATCGGCTGCGGTAGCGCCGGTGACCTTGATCTCCAGAGAAGGTTGCACCACGATGGTGAGGTCAGTGGCGTTAAGTGATGTATTATTAATACCTGGTAAGTTCTTAACCTTGTCTACGGCTTCAGTTAGCACCTCGGCAATGAGTTTATGTTCACCTTCGCTAATCTTGATCTTCGTGTCTGCAGGCTGGGCGGGGTCGGCAGGGGTGGTAATCACGTCGCTGACCGCCAAGCCGGACAGATCATCTGCGCTATCGGGAGCGATGGTGGTTTCTTTTGCGGCGGTAGCAGCGTTGTCGGCTAAATCTGTGTCGTGACCTTCGGGTAGGTCTTCAACCACCGGCTCGGGCACCACGGGGGGTACGGGCTTGATTTCTTCCGGTATATCCACCACCACAGGCACAAACTTTTGGACCATATAACTGTAGCCAGTCAAATCACTGGTGCCCGCTTGATGCGTGGACGGCACGTAGGCCGACGGATTGGTGGTAAAATACCCGCCGGTGATGGTGATAACCTTCTTGGTACCCAATTGTTCGGATATCAAGATTCCTCCCTTAAACTTGCCGCTAGTGATATTAATCCTTTCAACAGCAGTTGCAGTTCCCTTGCCAAGATATTCATAGATAGAATAGCCGTTGGCGCTGGTAATGGTAGCGTTAGCGATGTCAATCTCTATCTTGCCGGCATAGTCGCTGTTGCTCTCGATCTGTATCGCCGCACCAGAGGCTTCTATGCCGTTGGAGTATCCGCTAGTGGGCGCGGTGTCTCGTCCAGTGCAGGATACCGTGCCGCCGGTAATTTTCAGCTTGCCGGCCTTGATGCCGATACCGCTATCATCGCCGGTGATAGTGCCTCCGCTGATATTCCATTCCGCATAACCGGCAGCGTAAATAGAGTTGACTTTGGCGCCCTCAAACACGTTGATCTTGGGCACATTTCCCGTAGTTGCATTAATCTTACCGTTGGTTGTTATGCCCACGGTGCCGTAATTGTCCAGGTAGGTCTTTCCGGTTGTGTCATAGGTGGCGTCCAGAGTGCCATAGATGTTCACTACCACTCCGTAGGCTTTATTCTTTGTTTGCTGTATCTGCACTGCGTGGGCGTAACCGCCGATCTTTACATCTTTGCCTACGGTGAGAACAGTGTAGTTAGCAGCATTCTCTTGCTCTGAACCGAGCAACTGTATGCCCTGAGAATTGTGCTTAAAATAAGTTCCGCCCGGGGCGATTGTGCCGACGCCGGTCACATTGACCTTGGCATTCTGAATTTTCAGCAGAGGAAACACAGTATAATCATCTGTGTGACTGGTGGTTATGTCGTGGTTATTCAGATTAAGCGTAAAGTCCTTGCCGTCTTTGATTTCCAGCGTCTCCGTGAACGTCACATCTTTCAGCAGCTTTATGGTGTCGTTGGCCTTCGCCGCCGCGACCGCCTCGGCTAAGGTGGGGTAATAGGCGTTTTTGCCGCTTTTGGTTATGGAGGCTACTGGCTTGGCAAAGGCCTGTTCACCCTGTTCGGCTCTGCCGCCAACGCTGATCCACACGTCACCGTCCATTTCAATTACAGTAACCGCTAAATCAATATGAGTGCGGCCCAGCAATCCTTCGAAAAAGTTGGATTTCGTGCTCTGCGAAGTAGTATCCGCCGAGCGCCCTTCGGAGTAGACATAGACGGACGGACGGTTAGATACATCCCACGTAATGTCGGCTCGGCAGTTATCCAATATCACCGGGAAATAGAAGGTCGGCTTGGAATATGAGGTGCCGCCGAACATGCCGCCGGCCCATAGATAGCTGGCATTTGAGCCATCAACGGTAATCGTGCCAGTATATGTGCAATTGTAAAACACTGTCTTTTCTCCGACACCTACAATCTGCTGTGCCAGTCCGCCGATAACGATGCCTTTATTCGTTCCTACGGCAGCGTTCATATCAACAGTGACATCACAGCCGTCAAAAGAACAGTCTTGGGCCGCAGTGACAATCCCACTGGGACGGAAACACTCGATGGAGCCGCTGATATCGACATTATAAAATAGTGTGTCGCTGGCCTGCCCCGCTACCGCTGTCATATACAGCGTGTTGCTGCTATCGGTCAAAGAAACATCTTCGATTATCAAATCTCTGATGACCGCGCCTTCAAGCGTAGAGAATAAAGCGCCGACTATAGGGCTACTACCCACAACGTCATCATTTGACAGGGCCAGATTTGTGAGGCGGTGTTCATTGCCGTCAAAGGTGCCGCAAAAGGGCTCTGAAGACGATAAATCGATTTTTCCATAGGTTCCGCCACTGACCTCTGACGTCACGATAGCGCCGCCGATGGGCAGCCAGTTATCGGGAAGCTCGATATCATCGCCCAAGGTCACGGTTTTATTCTTGAAATCATCAGCAGCCTTGCTCTCGCGCCCGCTGACGATATTGGCAAAGCCGAGCAAATCGGCGGCGTCATTCAGGGTATATTCGGTAGCGCTGCCTTCGCCATACCAAGTGTAATCAGCTTCGTCCGCCGCCTGCGCCGCTGCCGGCAGCAGGAAAAGGGCCAGGCATAGGGCCATACATAGAGCCAGGGTGTAAGTAAATAATGTTTTTGTTTTCATTAACTATCCTCCATTCAATTATTCGTCGATACTGCTTGGGGTTGGTTTTGTCATTATCATGACAAGCTCACTGATGTTTCTGGCTTGGAATCTTAGGTTTACGTTTCCTTAGCCGGAGCCCGCGGGCTTCTGGCCACGCATTCCGCCTGGTGGTGCCGGCCGGTTTCGTGCAGCCGATGCAGGTATTCCTCGTCGCTCTGCCGCAGGTGTTTTTTGAGCCGGGCCGCCGATTTGAAGACGGGAGTTCGACGGCTCTTGGTGAGTTGCCGCCCGCCGGCGCCGACTTCCTTGCCCTCAATGTCCTTCATGGCAAAGGCGCCGAAGTCGGGGGCCAGGTAAATTATCTCGTCCGTCTTCATGGCCTCGCTGACTACCTCCAGCATGGCGCCGAGCACCTTTTCCGCCTCCTCCGCGCTCTGTCCCACCTGCTCGGCGGTGCGCGCGATGACCTCCGTCCAATGCATAAGTCTCCCTCCTCTCCGTGTTTAAAAAGCACCGGCAGGATGATGCTTCTGTCAGCATCCTGCTGGTGCTCGCGGCCGGAGGCTGACATATCATCTCAAAGCAGAGGGCATATTTGCCCCCGGCCAATGTGCGCCGATGCCATCAAACAGCTTTGCGTGCCCCCCGGACCCTTTGGATTATTCCAAAGGTATACTTTTGGAAGCGGCCGGAAATGGCTTGAAAAACACAGAAAAACCGCCCAATAGGGCGGTCGGTAGGGCTGAAATGCTCCTACCCCAAAAGTATAGTTTTGGGGTGACGGAATTATAAGTTACTATTGAATAAGATTATAATCGAATGTTTTTAAAAAATCAAGGGAAGTTTTGCGCAATTTAATATATTTTAGTTAGGCGTGGCATTACTGTATACAAAAAAAGTAAATTTAATTCCAACAATTATAATTTTGCCGGGCGGGGAGACAGGCTATTTGGCGCAAACAAGGGCTTTACACCCTGCCGATGTGCCGGAGCGCCTGGCGGCCCCGGTTCATGCCGCCGCGCTTTGGCGGCTACAGGTTTTATGTAAATAGCCCCGCCGCCCCTCGTTCGCCCTTGACCCAGCGTAAAAAAGTGGTGTCAGATATGCCGAGCCGTTTGGAAGCGGCCAGGGCGGTTATTTCGCCGTTGAGGTAGGCGGAGCGGTAGGCGGCGAATTCGGGCGGCGGGGTCATGGCGGTACGCCCGAAACGCACGCCCCGCGCTTGGGCGGCCTTTATCCCTTCGGCCTGCCGCTGGCGGATGTTGACCCGCTCCGTTTCCGCCACATAGCTCAATAGCTGTAATACGATGTCCGCGATAAGCGCGCCGGTCAGGTCGCCGTCATTGCGCCGCGTATCCAGCAGGGGCATATCCAGCACCACGATACAGGCTTTTTGGTGCTTGGTTATATGTCGCCATTGCTCCAGGATATCCGCGTAATTGCGCCCCAGCCGGTCGATGCTTTTTATCACCAGTACGTCGCCCGGACGCAGGCGCCGGATTAGCCGCTTATACTGCGGGCGCTCAAAATCTTTGCCGGATTGCTTATCGAGATATATCCTATTTTCGTCAACTCCGAACCGCCGCAGCGCGATAAGCTGGCGCTCCTCGTTTTGTTCTCTGGTGGATACGCGCACGTATCCGTAGACCTTAGATGTATCCATTATCCGCATCCCCCCATGACCCGGTGATAAAGTCAGCGCCATGAGGGGCAGCGCCCGCCGCCCCTCGCCGCCGCACAAAAATATCCTAATTAAAACATGTTTTAGCAGGGATTTTTAGCTTCGATTATGTAAAATGCTTCCGGGTTACGGGTGGGCAGGGAGGGGCGCCAAGCTTCCTGTCCCCGCCTCGCCGCCGGCAGGTGGGGGCAGGGTGGCCCCCCCCCGGCTCATTCATATATAATGAAATGAAGCCGAAAACTCAATTTCGGCTTATGCTGCTGGCGCGGCCTTAATGGGCTATGGTGGACAAAAGTCTGTCTTTTAATAGGGTGGGGGAGGGATAAAAAGTTTGCGGTGCGCCACGAAAAGAGGAGCCGCTAAAAAGCGGCTCCTCCATAATTATTGCTATAATGACTGATTCCTGACTATGCTCTCTTCCAGATGGCAGCGGCGCCGTGGCCGTGACCGATACACATGGATTCAACGATGTAGTTGACATCGGAGAAATCAGGATCTTCAAACATGGTGGCGATATCGCAGGCGATTCTGGCGCCGGTGCAGGCCAGAGGATGGCCGATGGAGATACCGGAACCCCAAACGTTTACGCGATCCATCGGGAGCTTGAGGGCCATTTCGCAGCAATAGTAAGCCTGGGAAGCGAAAGCTTCGTTGACTTCCCACAGGCCGATATCAGCCTGGGTCAGACCGGCTCTCTTCAGGACCTTGGGGATGGCCAGCGAGGGACCAATACCCATGATTTCCGGCTCCAGACCGATTACGGCCCAGGATACCAGTTCCATTTTGGGCTTCAGGCCCAGAGCTTTGGCGCCATCTTCGGTAGCCATGATGACACCGGCGGCAGCGTCGTTGATCTGGG
>JAUNBV010000111.1 GCA_030526885.1 Syntrophomonadaceae bacterium | reverse complement strand
ATGGTATTTGCCCTCGCCGCCTGCGGCGGCGACACCGAACCCGCCCCGTCCGGCGACGGCGCGGCTGACCCCGGCGTTTCCGAGCAGCAGCCGTCCGACACTCCCGATGATGCCGCTCCGCCCGCCGACAGCGACGAATGGCCGGATAATGAGTTCACCAGCCTACTGCCGGAATTTCCTTTTACCGTAACAAGCTATAGCGAAGATACGTTTGATGATGGCACCACCATGAGAGTGAATTTTGCAGGCGCCACGTTCGACGAATTAAAAGCATATGAAACTGCATTGTCGGAAGGCGGTTTCAATGTGAATATGCGGGGCAATCTTGAAGATAATGGGGACGACTATTTCCTTACGGTTGATAATGAGGAAGGTTGGACCGTAGAGATTAACTATGGCGTAAATATCGATAGCGGACAAATGTATATCACCAAGCCCTAATAGATGGGCAGACAAAAAATGTAGCGGAAAACAAACCGGCAATCGGGCAACGACCCAGAGGATAGCTATTCCGGGGGAACGCGCCCTTGTCCGGGTTTACTCATGGGATAGCAAAGCGGAAAAGTACGCTGCCGCCGCCAAAGCCGTGGAACAACTGACTAACCAATAGCCGGGCTAAGGTGGCCGATAAGCCGCTGGTATCAAAATCAAATCCGATTTATTGGAGGTAAAGCGCGATGAAAAAATTATTAGCATTAGCAATGGCCCTTATTATGGTATTTGCCCTCGCCGCCTGCGGCGGCGACACCGAACCCGCCCCGTCCGGCGACGGCGCGGCTGACCCCGGCGTTTCCGAGCAGCAGCCGTCCGACACATCTGACGATAGCACCCCCGACCCCGGCATAGATACGCCCAGCGGCCCGGTAATCGCTGAAGGCTGGGAAATCCCCGAATACCCTCATGGAGAACTTGTCTACACCGAGTACGATGATAACGGCGCGGTTCATTCTCTGTACTTTAACAACACCACCATCGAGGAGTGCCATGAATATTGTGTTGCTCTTGAGAGCGCAGGATATTATGAGGTTATGAACAAAAATATTCACGATGATTCATCTGGCAGATGGATGTTGTATCAGGGTATGCATCCATCCTCTTATACCAATTATCAAGTTTCCTATCCTTCTGACACGACAGGGGATACCGTAGATACCCCCGATGGCGAGGTTGCCTATCAGCTTGTAATCACAAATCGTGGGAAATAAGCCGGAAAATAAGCAGTTGGCAAAGCCGTTTATCTAACCTAACCGCGAGAGCGTAAAAATGCTCAAAACCGCAACCGCGGCATGGCCGCCGAAATAAAATTGAAGGAGGAACCCTACATGAGAAAGCGAATTATATCCCTCGCGTTGGCACTGGTGATGTGCCTGTCCCTGCTGCCTATGACGGCGCTGGCGTCCAGCGACGACAATAACGGCGACTGGGCCGCGAAAACCCTGACTCTTAAAAACACCGATGAAGCGGAGCTGATGGTGCGTACAGGTGACATTGACGCCATGAACGACAGCAACGCCATAGCAAACGGATACAGCCCCTTTACTGCCAAAAACCAGCGTCCCCATAGCTTTCCATGGACGGATGACGCCGCAGACCCCACCGGCACCGACCGTATGTACATTGGCTCCCAATGGTCCGGCGGTGGAAAAGACGGCTATTCCAAATATGTAACCGCCCCCGGCGCGCTGACTATCTCCATGCGTTACGATGCCGCCGGCATCACCGTAAAAAACGCCCTGCTTCAGCTCTGTATCGATGATTTTCAGGCGCTCAACTGGGGCACCAGCTTTTCCGTCACCCTCAACGGGCGTAGTGCCCCCTTCATCGCTGAGCTGCTCAATCAGGTGGACCAGACCGGTCCCACCTCCTACATCGTCTCCGCGGTGATCCCCTCCGGCTTTTTCAATGAGATTGCCTCCGGCGAACTGATTATTGCCATCGATGAGACCACCGGCCTTGGCGACGGCTACGCGGTCGATTTCGCAAAACTGCTGGTCAACTATCAGGACAGCCTGTTCACCGGGGATTTCTCCGGCACCACGCAGCCGGGCGCCACTGTCCGCCTACTGGGCACCTCCACCACCGTGACGGCCGCCGCAGACGGTTCCTTTACTTTTGAGGCCATTCCGGGCCTTAACGCGGTCCGCGCTTCTACAAGCGGATATGTGGAGAATTACGAATTCGGCATCGTGCTCGCGTCGGGCACAGAATGGGCCCCGGATGTTCGCCTGAGTGCAGGAACCGGTTCCCCCGACATTGATTTTTCTCAATTTGGCTCCACGGATGCATGGGCGAACGCCTCCGACTGGGCAACGGAAGAACTGGCCGAGGCTGACGAGCTCGGCCTCATCCCCGAGGTGCTGGAGGGCGCCGACCTTACCCAGGACATCACCCGCGCCGAGTTTGCGGCGGTAGCGGTCAAGGTGTATGAGGCGCTGTCCGGCACGGCGGCCATCCCCGCTGTTAATAATCCCTTCACCGACACGAGCGACGTGGAGGTGCTGAAAGCCTACAACATCGGCGCGGTCAACGGCACCAGCGACACCACCTTTACCCCCGACGCGCTCCTAAACCGCGAACAGGCGGCGACCATGCTGACCCGCGTATTCAAAAAGGTTTCCCTTGTGGGTTGGACGCTGGCCACGGACAGCGAGTTTACCCTTACCTACACCAAACCCGCCGCCTTTGCCGACGATGCGGACATCTCGGGATACGCGAAGGACAGCGTGTACTTCATGGCCGCCAACGGCATCATCGGCGGCATGGGGGATAACAAGTTTGCGCCCCAGAACATCACCACCGAGGAACAGGCCACCGGCTATGCCAACGCCACCCGCGAACAGGCCCTGCTCATCGCCGTGCGCATGGTTAAGAACCTGGAAGTATAACCCCAGCCCAGGCAGATAAGCCGCTCGTATCAAAATGGAATTAAATTTAGGGAGGTAAAACGTGATGAAAAAAATATTAGCGTTAGCAATGGCCCTTATAATGGTATTTGCCCTCGCCGCCTGCGGCGGCGATACCGACCCCGCACCGTCCGGCGGCGATACGCCGACAAACTCACAGCAGCCCGAACAAACACCGTCCACGCCGTCTGAAAGCACACCGGAACAGAGCAGCGGCGAAGCAGAGGAACCGACGGGCGACTATACCGTAGCGGAGTTCTTGACGTATTACGGCATGACCGAGGACGATATTATGCCGGAATATTTTGTGGAGTTTGCCCCGGTTGAAATGGAAGGCGATAGCAAAGCCGGAGAAATTGACAGCTTCGGCTATATCAAGATTAACGTTGACAAGGACGCGACGACGCAAGAGGACATCAACGCATGGTTTGAAACGCTCTACGCCAAAATGCTTTCGCTTTCCACCGACGGGAAATTGCACAAGTATCCACAATATATCGGCACAGAAGATGACAAAGAGGCGTCGCTGCAATCCTTAATGGAGGGTCCGCTTTGGGCTGACCTGCCGGGCGGAAGCTGCGCCTATCCCTACAAGCTGTCAACAGGCGACGCCAAGATAATGGTGGCTTCACGCTATGATATTGAAGCGGGCCAATACAGTTTAAGCATTAGCGTTTGGAGATAGCGCACCATGCAGACGCACAAGAAAGATATACCCTAATTTCAACCTAACCGCGAGAGCGTAAAAAGGCTCAATACCGCAACCGGCGGCATGGCCGCACTCACAACAAAATTGAAGGAGGAACCCTACATGAGAAAGCGAATTATATCCCTCACGTTGGCACTGGTGATGTGCCTGTCCCTGCTCCCCATGACCGCACTGGCGGCGCTCCCCGCCAAGATTGACGCACCCGTTTCCCCAAAGGCGGCGCTGGATGACGATGTGCCGGGAGCATACATGGACTTTACCGATGACATCATCCTCTCCTTCGGCGTGTCCGATTCCATTCGGGCGCTCTTGGAAAGTGAGGATGCTGCCGCCGTGGTCTTGCAGGCAGACTGGTCGATAAACTCCGAAACCGACTGGAAGTGCTCCGGCTTGGATGACTGGCAGGATATTGCGAAAGGTGATTACGGCAGCGATGTAGTGACCATAACCAAGGGCGATATTGTGGAACAGGTGGGCTTCCTGCGTTCCAATTACTCCAATCCCGCCGAGCACGGCTATGCCCATATCTGTCACGGCATTGACGATAGCGGGAACGGCTGGTTTGATTTGGAAAACAACACCGTCTACCTCAAACTCCGCTTTGTGATGCGGGACTACGATAGCAACAAGGTCTATTCCGACTGGACGGATGTATTCACCATCGGCAAAAAAGTTGACGATGAGATCCAAGCCTCCGACTGGGCGCAGGAAGAATTGGCCGAAGCCGATGAACTGGGCCTGATTCCCGATGTGCTGGAGGGCGCAGACCTTACCCAGGACATCACCCGCGCCGAGTTTGCGGCGGTAGCGGTCAAGGTGTATGAATCCCTGGCCGGCACGGCGGCGCTGCCCGCCACGGAGAATCCCTTTACCGACACCAGCGATATTGAAGTGCTCAAAGCCTACAACATCGGCGCGGTGAACGGCACATCGGCCACCACCTTTACCCCCGATGCGCTATTAAACCGTGAACAGGCCGCCACCATGCTGACCCGCGTGTTCAAACGCGTGACCAAGCCCGGCTGGACCCTGGCCACCGACGGGGAATTTACCCTTACCTACACCAAACCCGCCGCCTTTGCCGACGACGCGGACATCTCTGCTTACGCCAAGGACAGCGTGTATTTCATGGCCGCCAACGGCATCATCGGCGGCATGGGCAATAATGAGTTTGCGCCCAAGAACATCACCACCGAGGAACAGGCCACCGGCTATGCCAACGCCACCCGCGAACAGGCCCTGCTCATCGCGGTGCGCATGGTTAAGAATCTGGAAGTGTAAACCAAGCGGCTATCCCCATGGGGCCCACCGGGGGACATTTTGTCCCGAAGTGAATAATCATCCGATACCCCACAGGGGCGCAGGGCAAAGACCTGCGCCCCTGTCTGCGTGTCCGGGGCGGGACGAGCGTAAAACCGGGCCGGGCATATCCTCAAAATCTGATGGAGCAATGGGGCAAGGCGCACACCAAAACCGGCTATGAGGGGATATTTTTGCCACATAAAAGGTTTTTTAATGATTGCTGTGTTATCAGCCCCGCCGATGGCTGTTCATCGTTAAAATGGTATGATATACTTTGGTTAATACCCATAATTTGACCAGTTTAATGAGGTGTTTTTGTGAAAGCGATGATAATGGCCGCCGGCGTGGGTTCGCGGCTGATGCCGATGACGGCCGAGGTGCCGAAACCGATGATATCCTTGTGCAACCGGCCGTTGATGGAAAACAGCCTGCGGTTGCTGCAACGGCATGGCTTTGATCAGGTAGTCGCTAATCTGCATTATTTGGGCCAAGCCATCAGCGATTATTTTGGCAATGGGGAGGATTTCGGGATTGAGCTGTGCTATTCCCACGAAAAGGAGCTGTGGGGCACGGCGGGCGGGGTGAAGCGCTGCGCCGCGTTTTTGGATGAAACCTTTGTGGTTTTAAGCGGCGATGCCTTGACCGATATCGACCTTTCCGCCCTGCTGCGGCGCCATAGGCGGGCGGGCGCGCTGGCCAGCATCGCGCTCAAACCGGTGGAAGCGGTGGAGGAATTCGGGGTGGTGGTGCTGGACGCGGGAGAGCGGATAAAGAGTTTTCAGGAAAAGCCGCCGCGCAGCGAAGCGCTGAGCGACCTAGTCAATACGGGCATTTACATATTCGAGCCGGAGATATTCGAGCACATTCCGGCGGGAGAATTCTATGATTTTGGCCTGCAGGTTTTCCCGGCCCTGATTGAATGCGGCGCGCCGTTTTATGGCTTTGGCATCGACGATTACTGGTGTGATGTGGGCAGCCTGGACACGTACCGGCAGGCGCATGACGATATTCTCACCGGGAGGGTGCGAGTGCAGCCGCAGGGCGAGGTAATCGCGTCGCCGTGGGGCAGGCTGCTGGCGGGCGAGGGCGTACGGCTGGGTCATGAGGTGGTGGTGAAGGGCAGCGCCTGTGTGGGCGCGGGCAGCACCATCGGCGAAGGGGTGATATTGGAGAACGCGGTCATCTGGGAAAACAGCGTCATCGGGCCCGGCGCGGAGATCAGGGATGCCATCATCGGCTCCGGGTGTCATATCGGGGCCCAAGCTGTGGTCGGCGCGTGGTAAAAGACGCTGTAGTCCGGCGCGCTGAAGCGCGCGCGCATGTCCGGCGGGCACGTTTCGACGAGCCGCTTTTGCGTGGCCGCGT
>JAUNBV010000001.1:14777-36156 GCA_030526885.1 Syntrophomonadaceae bacterium | reverse complement strand
TGCGCTTGATATTTATATTATTATATATCAGTATCCCTCCGGCAATAGTTTTTATTTTAGCGGGTTTAGCGCCGGGGTTTATAAATGCTTCACGCGAAGCATTTATGTGCCGTCCCGCCCCATAATAAACCACCGGGCCTGCTGGGGGCGAGCCCCGCGGGTCCGGTGGTGGTGCTTTATAAATTTGTATCGCCCCGGCCGGCGGCGCGTTAGCTTTCGCATCCGCCGGGCTGGCTAAAGGGCCGCCCGAGCGCCCTGGACCCTGCTTCCTACACCACGCCCTGGGCCATCATGGCGTCGGCTACCTTCAGGAAGCCGGCGATATTGGCGCCGGCGATGAGGTTGCCCTCCAGGCCGTACTTTTTGGCGGCGGAGCTGGACTTGGCGTAGATATCTACCATTATCTGGTACAGCTTGGCGTCTACTTCGTCAAAGGTCCAGCCGTAACGCATACTGTTTTGCGACATTTCCAGGCCGGATACGGCTACGCCCCCGGCATTGACGGCTTTGGCCGGGCCAAACAGCACTTTATTCTTCAGGAACAATTCGGCGGCTTCGGCGGTACAGGGCATATTGGCCGCTTCCGCTACGCAGTAACAGCCGTTGGCGATGAGCTGCTGGGCGTGTTCGGCATTGAGCTCATTCTGGGTGGCGGAAGGCACCGCGATGTCGCAGGGCACTTCCCACGGGGATTTGCCTTCAAACCAGGGCAGGCCGAACTGCTCGGCATACACCTTGGCCGACAGGCGCTTCACGGTCCACAAATCCATCAGGAAGTCCAGCTTTTCGCCGGCAATGCCTTCCTTATCCAGCACGTAACCGTATTCGTCGGCGATGGTGATGACCTTGCCGCCCAGCGAGTTCACCTTTTCGATGAAATAGGTGCCCACGTTGCCATAGCCGGAGATAGTCACCGTCTTGCCCGCGAGGCTGTCGTTTTTCTCTTTCAGCATTTCCGAGATAAAATAGGCGGTGCCGTAGCCGGTAGCTTCGGGGCGCGCCAGGCTGCCGCCCCAATTGATGCCCTTGCCGGTGAGCACGCCTTCAAAACGGTTCACGATACGCTTGTACTGGCCGAACAGGAAGCCGATCTCGCGGCCGCCCACGCCGATGTCGCCCGCCGGCACGTCGGTGTCGGCGCCCACATGGCGGTACAGCTCGGTCATGAAGCTCTGGCAAAAACGCATTACCTCGGCGTCGGATTTACCGCGGGGATCAAAGTCGCTGCCGCCCTTGCCGCCGCCCATGGGCAGGCCGGTTAAGGCGTTTTTAAAGATTTGTTCAAAGCCTAAGAACTTGATAATGCCTAAGTTTACGGAAGGATGGAAGCGCAGCCCTCCTTTATAGGGGCCGATGGCGCTGGAAAACTGAACTCTGAACCCGCGGTTGACCTGTACCTTGCCCTGATCGTCCACCCAGGGCACGCGGAACATGAGCTGCCGCTCCGGCTCCACTATCCGATCCACCACTCCGGCCTCGATATACTCGGGATGGGCCGCCAGCACCGGTTCCAGGGATTCCAAAACCTCCGCTACCGCCTGCAAAAACTCGGGCTCGTGGGCGTTGCGCTGAGTCACCTTTTGCATTACTTCGTTGACATAAGACATGATCCATTCTCCTTTCCATACTCCCATAATTCCGGTTTTTATTTTTTTCCACAGATATTATGACGGTGAATCAATGGATTGTAAATGATTTTTTGTTAAAGAATACAGTATTTTTTCGTGATTACGGCGCGGGTTAAGGGACGTTCGGCGCACCGGGGGCCGCGCTCTGAAGCGACGGCGCAAACGGCGCTCAAACATAGGGCGCGCGCCCGATGGCTCATCCGACGGTATCGGCGGCGACGGCTCAAACGGCTATTGACCATAAGGGGCCGTGCCCGTTCCCATCATTACCCTTAAATCTGCCACAATTCTTCCAGGGACTGGCGGCGGCGGATGAGGCGCACGGAGCCGTCCGCTTGGATCAGCACTTCAGCCGGCAGGGGGCGCGAGTTGTAGGGGCTGGCCATGCTGTAGCCATAGGCTCCGGCATCGTGGATGATGACGGCGTCGCCCTCCTCGCATCGGGGCAGGGGGCGGTCATGGGCCAAAATGTCGCCGCTTTCGCAGATGGGGCCCACCAGCCATGCCGGGCCGTCGTATTCCGCATAAGCGCGCGGCGTGTGGGGCGCGATGTCTATTTCATGGTAAGAGTCATACATGGCGGGACGGATCAGGGTATTGAAGCCGATGTCACAGCCCACGAAGGTGTTGCCGTAATTGTTTTTAATGGCGGTAACGGTTCCCAACAGATTGCTGCATTCGGCTGCGATATAACGCCCCGGCTCGATGCGCACGGTGATGGCGCGGTTTTGCGCCGACCATGCGTTCAGCCGTTCATCCATCGCCGCGCCCATGGCCTTCAAGTCCAGGCGCGGCTCCACTCCGTGCCGGTAGGGTATGCCAAAGCCGCCGCCGAAGTCCAGGGTATGGATGGCGGGCATTTCTTCCGCCAGCGTCAGCAGCAGTTCCATGGCTGCCAGGTAGTCGCCGCCGTCCAGGAACAGGGAGCCGATATGCTGGTTTAAGCCGGTGACGGTCATGCCAAAGCTGTCCGCGATGGTGCAGGCTTGCGGGATATCCTCGATGGCGATGCCAAATTTGGCTTTTTTGCCGCCGGTGACTACCTTTTCGTGATGTCCGGCGCCCACCTCGGGATTGACGCGCAGGCATACCTCGCCGCCGCGGTTGACCGCGCCCAGCGTTTTAAGCTGGGAAAGCGAATCCACACTGATGTAAATGCCGCGCCGCACCGCGTATTCAAACTCGCCCTGCGCCACGTTGTTGCCGATAAACATGATGCGCTCCGGTGGGAAACCGGCCAGTTCTTCCAAATACATTTCGCCGGGGGACATGGCGTCCACGTCCAGGCCTTCCTCCCGCACGATTTTCAAAAGCTGGGGATTGGTATTGGCCTTGGCCGAATAATTGACCCGAAACTGCGGGTATGACACTAATTTTTTCATTTCCCGACAGCGTTGGCGCAGGGTCGCTTCGTCATACACGTAGAGCGGGCTGCCGAATTCACGCAGCAACTCGTGCGCCTCGACCTTATTAAACACCTTATCGCAGTAACCCATTCATCCACCCCTGTTCATAAATTAACATAATTACGCATAAAAATCGTTTCTATCTTACGACAAGAAACGCGCCCGCGCAAGACAAGGGGGCGGGCGGTGCGGCAGAAATACTGTATACCGGCTTTGGGGCTCGTGGGGCACTAGAAACGGCTCATTCCTTCCAGCAGGGGGTCCCATACCGGGCTGAAAGCGGGGGCGTGGGCGGCGTCGATGTCTATGAGCTGATCCATGGTGGCGTGCAGGGTGATGGCGGTAGCCAGCATATCAATGCGGCGGCCGGCGCCTTCGTTGCCGACGATTTGGGCTCCCAGCAGGCGCAGGCTGTTTTGCTCCGCGATCAATTTAATATTGATTTCGCCCACGGTGTCAAAGTACGTGGGGCGGGTAGGGGCCTTTATTTTGTGGGTAACACAGGGGATACCCAGGGCGGCGCATTCTTTTTCGCACAGCCCGGTGCGGGAAATCTCCAGATCGAATACCTCTAAAATAGCCGTGCCGATAGCCCCCTTGAAAGCCGCATCGCCGCCGGCGGCGTTTTCACCGGCCACGCGTCCCTGCTTGAGTGCGGTGCTGGGGCGCGGCATATAATCGTGGTGCCCGGAAACGGTGTGGAAAGTAGTCACACAGTCACCGGCGGCAAAAATATTGGGGATATTGGTTTCCATGCGGTTGTTGATATGGATGGCGTTGTCGCAGCCCAGTTCTATACCGGCGTCTTTGGCCAGCTGCGAATTGGGATAAACCCCGGTGGCCATCAGCACGAAATCACAATCTATGTCCCGGCTGTTGCCAAGCATCCGGCTGACTCGCTGTTCGCCCTGAAAGCCCACCGCCTCGCAGTTGGTGATTACATTGATGCCCCGGCTGCGCAGATAATCCTCGATGAGGACAGCCATGTCCGCATCCAGCGCTTCGCCCATCAATTGCGGGGCACGCTCCGCCAGGGTAATGACATGGGGATACTCCCGAAGGTTTTCCAGCATTTCCAGCCCTACGAAGCTGCCGCCCACGATCAGTGCCTGAGTGGGGTTGTAGCGGTCAAAGTAAAGCTTTATCGCCAGGCTGTCACGTATGCTGCGCATGGTGAAAATGCCGTCCAGGCCGGCGCCGGGCAACAGTGGGCGCAGGGGGTTGGCTCCGGTACATATGATGAGCCGGTCATAGCGCACGCTGCGGGCCGCCTTGCGCTTGCGGTTTTCTACCAGCAGTTTCTTTTCCTCCGGCATGATGCGCACCACCCGGCTGTCGCTGACCACCCGGATGTTGTCCGGCAAATCGCGCCATTCTCTGGCCAGGTGCATTTCGCCGTCCGAATTCCGGTCGTCGGTGGTGTAATCATACTGAGCCGGTACCGACAGGGAAAAACGCCTTTCCTGCGAATAAATGGTAATCGGGATATCGGGGTTTACCCGCCGGGCGCGAGTAGCCGCGGAGATGCCTGCGCCGCCGCCGCCGATTATCACTAACCCACCGCTCATGATTTCACCTCCTCCGATCATATACATATACCATTCGCGTTTCAGGTTAAAAGTCCTGCCCTAGATAAAAGCTTTTGCGGCCTGTGATGGCGCGCAAATTATTAGTGACAAAACAGATATAAATATACTATAATGCTTAATAATTAGGGAAAAAACAGCTTGAAGGGAGTATGGTTTTATGAGCAGAGTGCGAATTTTTGCTGACGCTGCCTGTGATTTGGACGCTCCGGTTCTACAGCAGTATGGAATTACATGCCTGCATATGCCGGTCACCATCGGCGAACACACCTATCGCGACCGGCTGGACCTCAGCCCGACCGAATTCTACGAAATATTGGCGAAAAGCGATGTCATGCCCGTTACCGCCCAGATTACCCCGATGGAGTTTATTGAAGCATTTATGCCTGTTATAGAGCAGAGTGACGATGAGATCATATACATAGGTTTTTCTTCCGGCCTGAGCAACACCTTTCAGTCCTCCGAGCTTGCCGCCGCGGAATTGGCCCCGGATCGCATCACCGTCATCGACTCTCTGAGCGCCTCGGTAGGCTACGCCCTCATTGTGCTGAAAGCCGCGCAGATGGCCGATGATGGAGCCACCAGGGCGGAGATCGTGGACGTGGTCAACGATTATGTGCGCCGCATCCAGCACCTGTTTATCGTGGGCAATTTCGACATGCTGAAACGCGGCGGGCGCGTGGGGTCTACCACCGCCGCCGTGGGCAACCTTTTGAATATCAAGCTTATCCTGCACTTCGTGGACGGCAAAATCGTGCCGCTGGAAAAGGTCCGCGGGCTGAAAAAAGCCAAGAAACGGATGCTGGAGATTATGGGGGAACGCGCGGCCGACGACTTGAAAGACCAGCTTATCGGCGTCAACCACGCCTACGACCTGGCCGGGGCGGAGGAAATCCAGCGGCTGGTGCGCGAGCGCTTCGGCTGCGAGAAGTTCATTATCAGCGAGATCGGCCTGGCTATCGGCTCCCATGTAGGCGCGGGGACCTACTCGGTGTTTTTCTTGGGGAAATAAGGGCGATTATGAATGGCGAGGGGGCCGCGCCCCGGCTCTGCACAACCATTGGTGCCGGGTGCGGCCACGCCTTGAGCCCGTCGAGGGGTTGGGTTTCCTTGGCCTCCGGGCCCCGAGGCCTGATAACGGCGCGTTTGCAGCCGTTATTTTTTATGTCCCGCGCTGTAAGCGCGAGGGGGAGAGGGCGTATTATGAGCATGAAATCAAAACGAAAAGGAGAGGGGATATAATGTTGAAGCGGAAAAGGATAGCCCTGTTGCTGATAATGGCCTTGCTGATGTCGCTCACCGCCACGCCGGCGTGGGCGCAGAGCAGTACCGCGCCGGGGGTTAGGACACTGGAGGAGGCGCTGGTCATAGCCAAGACCCATTTCACCGTGCCGGACAACCTGGACGAGTTCAATTCCTGGTACAACGATTACCAATACCCGGCATGGGAGCTGAATTGGAACAACAGTAATGGCAAGGGGTACATGAGCATAGGGGTCAACGCGCTGAGCGGTGACATAACCTCCATGCATCAATGGAACGAAACCGATTATCAGGCTGCGGGCGGGTTGCAACTAAGCCTCGCGGATGCGCAGGCGGTGGCCGCGGCCAAGCTCGCGGCCCTGCTGCCGGATAAAGCGGGCAGCCTGCGCCTGCGCGACGACCTGACCAACGTGAACTTGTCCGGGACGCCCAGCGCCTATTTCTCCTGGGAACGCTATGCCGGGGACATACCGGTGCAGGGCGATTATGTCACCATGACCATCAATATGCGCGACGGCAGCGTGCAGAATTATCAAATGACCTGGAACGATAGCCCGCTGCCGGCGGCGGACGCAGCCATCGACGCGGAGGCCGCCGCCCAGGCTTTTAAAGACGCCGGCATGTTGGAACTGCAATATATGCTGCCGCAGGAGTACCATATCTGGAAGGATGGGGTATCCACGCCCCTGACCGCCATCCCGGTGTATTATCTGCGCCATGAATCCCAAGGCATCATCGACGCCCTGACCGGCGAACCGCTGGTGAACGCAGAGGGAGGGGCCGTATATGCTGAAGAAGCGCCCATGGCGAACGACGTGGCTAAGCTATCGGGCGGCGGTGGCGGCGGCGTGATCCTCACCCCGCAGGAACTCCAAGAGATTAGCGCCACCGAGAAACTCATCAGCCAGGAGCAGGCCATAGCCGCGGTGAACAAATGGTTTAAGCTCGACCCGAACCTGAGACTGATCAGCAGCTCCCTGCAGGCGGACTGGAACGACGGCACCCGCCGCCACTGGATGCTGACCTGGGAATACTGGGATGATAGCGACTATATGTATGCCGACGCCAGCGTGAACGCCGCCACTTCCGAAGTGACGCGTTTCTACAGCGGCTCCAGGGAGGGGGACACCGCCACCGGGCGCAAGCTGTCGGCGGACGACGCCAAGAAGATCGCTGATAAGCTGGGCGCCGCCATCGCCCCGGATAAATTCAAGCTCATACGTGCCGAGCAAATGGACGATATGTACGGCGACGAAGCCACCCAGTACAATTTCAACTATATCCGCGTGGTCAACGACATTCCCTTCTACGGGCACGGCATGAACATCACCGTAAACCGCGCCACCGGAGAGGTGACCTCCTATAACCTGAATTGGGACCAAGTAGAGTTCGCGCCCCTGGACGGCGTAATCGACCCGGCCGCCGCCCAGCAACATTATCTCGACCAATCGCCGCTCGACCTGCGCTACGTGCAGTTCTACGCGCGGGATCAACGGACGCTGCAACTGGCCTATGTGCCCGACTTTGCGCTCAGCGACGCCACCGTGTTCTATCTGGACGCCAAGACCGGTGTGGCCATCGATAGTATGGGCAACGCCATGACCGCCGGGCGCAGCCGGCAAGCCTTCAATGATGTGGCCGGCCATTTCGCCGAAGCCGAGATTACCCTGATGGGGCAGGCCGGGCTGATGGGCGAGTATGGCGAAGCCTTTATGCCCGATGAAGACGTCACCGTGATCTCCCTGCTGCGCGCTCTGTACGGGCTGGGCTATGGGGATTGGTATATCACCACTGACGATGAGGAGATCATGCGCACGGCGCGGGACAATAATTTGATCGACGCCTCCGTGGCCGCGGGCGACAATGTCAACCGCGAACAGGCGAGCGTCATCATCATCCGCTATCTGGGTATGCAGAGAGTGGCCGATATACCCGGCATATATGCCACTCCCTGGCAGGACGGCAGCGTCAGCGCCGCTAACCACGGCTATGCCGCCCTGTGCTGGGGCTTGGACATCATGCGCGGCGACGGCGTGAACTTCCACGGGCAGCAGAACGTGACCCGTGCCGAGACTGCCTGTATCCTGCTCCGCGCCATGAACGTCAGAATGTAAACACCCTTCCCGACCGCCCTCGCCGTGCCGCCTCGCGGGCGGCGGGGGCGGTCTTTTTTATCGCCCCCATGCAGCTCGTGAACTCCGCTTTAATAAGCTTCCTTGCCATTGAACCGGGAAGCTTTTTTGCGCTGCGGGGAGTTATCCACAGGCGCACGCTCAACAAAAACCCAACCAGTTGGGAATTTAACTTATCCACAGGCCCACGCGCCCATTTTTCATAAACGGTTAGTAATACCTAAGGAAACGTGCTATAATATTCTGATATGATTTTTAAGGAAACGATTTGAGGAGGTTCCCGGTTGAAAAACGTAACATTTAAGGAATTTGAATTAAAAGAGGCGCTGTTGAAATCCATCGCCAAAAAAGGCTATGAAACGCCCACCCCCATCCAAGTGCAGGCCATCCCTATCGCCATGAGCGGGCGGGATATCATGGGACAGGCGCAGACCGGTACCGGCAAGACGGCGGCTTTTGGCATCCCCATGCTCAACACCATGGAACCGGGGGGCGGCTTGCAGGGGCTGGTGATATGCCCTACCCGTGAGCTGGCGGTACAGGTGGCCACGGAGATCGAGGAATTGGGCGAAGGCTTAAAGATACACAGCATTCCCATCTACGGCGGGCAGGATATCGGCATCCAATTGCGGGGGCTGGAATATAGCCCCGAAATCGTGGTGGGTACCCCCGGACGGCTTATCGACCACTTCTGGCGCGGCAGTATCCGCCCCGGCTCGCTGAAATTCGTGGTGCTGGACGAAGCCGATGAAATGCTGGATATGGGCTTTTTGCCCGATATTGACAAGATTATGTCCTTTGTGCCCCGCGAGCGGGTGACGTTTCTGTTTTCCGCCACCCTGGACGGCGACGTGCAAAAAATCGCCCGCCGCTATATGCAGGACCCGCAGATCGTGCGGGTGGAGGCCGATACCCTGACCGTGGAGCTCACCGACCAGTATTACTGTCAGGTAAACCCCCGCAAGAAAATCGAGACCTTTTGCCGCATCGTGGATGTGGACCGCCCCGAGGTCAGCCTGGTTTTTTGCCGCACCAAGCGCGGCGCGGATCAGCTGTGCCGGGTATTGAACAATAAAGGCTATGCCGCCGAGAGTTTGCACGGCGATATGTCGCAGCGGGAGCGCGATCAGGTGATGCACCGCTTCCGCAGCGGTAAGGTGAGCATACTGGTGGCCACTGATTTGGCCGCGCGGGGCTTGGACGTGGAGCAGGTGACACACGTGTTCAATTACGATCTGCCCGACGACCCCGACAGCTACGTCCATCGCATTGGCCGTACCGGCCGCGCCGGGCGCAGCGGCATCGCCATTTCCATGGTGGAGCCCAACCAGATCAAGCAGTTGCGCACCATCGAGCGCCATATCGGCATGAAGATAACCCCGCGGGTACTGCCCAGCCATGGAGACGCCGTGGTGCGCCGCAACGATAACCTGATGGATCGGGTGGAAAAAGCTCTGGGCGAAGGCAGCCGCACCTATGAAGCCATGGCCGCGGAATTGCTCACCCGCCATGAAGCCCCTGCCGTTCTGGCCGCGGCGCTGATGCTTTTGGCCTCCGATGAACCGGAGCTGGAGACCGCCGATCTGAGCGCGGAGCAGGCCGGCATCGTGCATGTGGAATTGCAGGTGGGCCGCAATCAGGGCCTGCACCCCCGCCGGCTGGCGGACTATCTCGTGCAGCATACCAGCCTGAGCGAAAAGGAAGTAGGCGACATCGATATTCACGCCGAATCCACCTTTGTAGAGGTACCCATGCTGTATGTGGACGAGGTCTACCGCGCATTTGAGAATTTCAGCCACAGCGATGTGGGCACGCCCCGCAACGGCGGCGGCCGCCGCCGCAGCCACGGCAATCGCCGCCAAAAAACACCGGCCCCCAAAGAGTAATCATCAGGGCCGCATAGGGCCCACGTTGCCTAAAACTCCCTCGTCATGCAGGAAAAGATATAGGTGTCAAAGCTATCCTCGCCCTCGTCCATACCGGTACGGGCGAGGAATTCTTCGTAGCTTTCCGGATATGCCGATGCCGATTTCATTACCTATCCCCTTCGTTTTTTCATATTATTTGCGGCCCGTGCGCGCGCTGTACCGCGATTTATATGTATAGTATGCGCGGCGGGGGCGCAATCTATGGGAGGAACTTCAATTATTTGAAAGGAGCGAATCCCATGCAACTGAACCAACTGGAATTACAGAATTTGAGGCACCTGATCGGCGCGCACGCCACTGCGGAGAAGAAGCTTCACAGCTATGCCCAGATGTGCTCTGACTCGCAGCTCAAACAGATGTTTCAGCAGTCGGCGCAGTCCGCCTGTGACACCCGCAACAAACTCATCAGCTTTTTGAACTAGCCAGGAAAGGAAGGAAGAATAATGAATAGAGGCTTTGAAATGCAGGACAAGGAAATGGCCAACGACATCCTGTCCATGATCAACGGCAGTCTCAGCAGCTATGCCGGTATGATAGCCCAGACCGCCAATCAGCAGTTGCGCACCACTCTGCAGCAGACCCGCAACGGTGACGAACAGTTCCAATATCAGCTGTTCCAGCTGGCCGCACAGAAGGGCTATTACCAGCCCGCCGGCCCGGCCGAGCCCTCCCAGGTTCAGAGCGTAAGGCACCAACTGGGGGTATAACCCTAAATTCCATAAACCATTTCCGGCGGCGTTGATAAACTCAGCGCCGCTTTTTCATGCCCATATATTCCTTAATATACATTATTTACCGACAAAATAAGACAGGAAATAGTAAATTTATGTTGAAAATGCTATTTAGTGCTTCGCATGCTAAGTAAACTATTAAAAGAGAGGAATGAACAAAACATGAATAAAAGGACAAGCCCAGTGTGGACTCGAAGTATGTCGGCCCTGTTGGTGGCGGTGCTGCTGTGTTTGGCGGTAGCGGTTCCCGCCGCCCCCGCGTGGGCGGCCGACAACCAGGTTACGGTAAAGACCCTGGCCTCCGGCACCAAATTCGCGACCAAGATGTACATAATCGACAGCGGCAAGGCAGGCCCCACGGTAATGATCGTGGGCGGCGTCCACGGCAACGAAAAAGCGGGTTATACCGCCGCCGGTAAACTCACGGACTATAATATCAAAAAGGGCAAGCTGATCGTTATCCCCCGCGCCAACGTTCCGGCTATTGACGCCGGCAAGCGCACCGCCTCCGGCTACACCGACCTGAACCGTCAGTTTCCTACCAGCAAGAAGGGGAGCGCCAAGGGCACCCTGGCTAAAGACATCATGAAAGTGGTGCGGGATTACGATGTGGACTGGCTGATGGACATGCACGAGGGCTATGGCTATTCCAAAGTGAGCGATTCGGTGGGGCAGTCGGTCATCTATTACCCCTCCGGCACGATGGCCTCCACCGCCAAAAAAATAGTGAACACGCTGAATAAGGACATCAGCAAAAGCTCGCAGAAATTTTCCCTGCTGCGCTATCCCGCCGGCGGCAGTCTCGCCCGCGCCGCCGCTCTGAGCGGAGCCAACGCCTTTATTCTTGAAACCTGTACCAAGGACAAACTCTCGCTGCGGGTGAACCGTCAACTGGAAGCCGCGGAAATCATGATGAAAGCCGCGGGGATCATCTAGCGCCATAAAGGCAGCAACCGAAAAAATAGGAATAAAAGCGGAGCTTACCACCTTAGCTTCAGGGCTAAAGGGCAAGCTCCGCTTTATGGTCCGTATCCCTTAACTATTCCTTATTCTGTCTGCGTTTACGCATGGTTTTCCTTATCAGCAAGACGATGACAAAGGCGATGACGGCAAAGGGCAGGATGTAGATAACCGCTACCAACAGGCCTTCCAGAGCTGTCAGCAGGAAGTTCCAGGAGCCGGATAGGCTCTTGACCAGGCGTTCCCAGAAGTTCAGCCGGTGGGTGGGGACGTTGCTGTATTCATGTACTTCCGACAGGTAGACGGTGACGGTGGAATAGGCCACGTCGCGGTCCATGTATCTCAGATCGGTGGTGTTGCGGTCGATTTCATACTGCACGTTGGACAGGGCGGATTCCACCTGGATCATTTCCTCTACCGTGGTGGACTGGCGCATCATTTCCAGCAGGCGTTCCTCCTGTATCCGCAGGCTGCTTAAGCGGGTCTGGGTGTCGTAGTAGCGCTGGCTGATGTTGTCCACGCTGGAGTTGCTGTTGCGGATATAGCCGATATCCCCCATCGCGCCGACGAAAGCGTCATAGTTGGCGGAGGGCACTCGGGCCACTACGTTCATGCTGCGCCGTTTGTAGTCGTTATCATTGTAACGGGTCAGCGAGGTGTCGTCGTTGAAGGTCTGCGACTGAATGATGCCGTTTTGCCGGGCGATAAGGTTTAACAACAGGTCGCGGGAGCGCTCGAAGTCAAGGGTCTCCACGCTGATATGGGCGGTGTAGATCAGCTTTTCCTGCACCAGTTCGGTGGCGTTGCCGTCGCTTGCGCCCGTGGCAGGCGCGCTTTCTTCCTCAATCGCGTCTTCTTTGGGCTGGTCGTAATAGTGATTGAAACCGTCCTGGTCATAGGCGGCCTCCGGTTCCGCCGCCGGCATTTCCACGCTTTGGCTATACGACTTTCCTTCCGCCGAATCGGTGGGGGGGCCTCCGCTGCCGCCGCAGCCGGCCAGAACGAACGCCAGCAACACCGTGAGCGCGAGCGCGGTGACCCAGCGCCGTCGTTTATGTCCCCATAAGTTCATCATGCTTTTCCCTCCTTCATAAATACCATTATTTGCTGCAGGCGGAATCGATGCTCACCTCGTCCCCTGCGTTCTGTACCTAATACGTTTCGTTATGGGCTTTCCTTTCTCCTGCCCGCATATTTTCTGCGCTCCCGGCGCACAATTTAGCTAACGAGGAGGCGTGGATAATGGAAACTACCGGACAGGAAATGTTAAAGGCCGCCGAGCAGGCGGAATACGACCATTTAGTGCAGAAGGTGATGCCCAAACCGCCCTATGTCAAACATGCGCTGGCGGCGTTTGCGGTGGGCGGGGCCATCTGCGTTATCGGCCAGCTTTTTTTCAATTGGATGCAAAGCATGGGGATGACGATTCAGAACGCCAACGCGATGACGGCGGTCATCATGATATTCCTGGGGGCTCTTTTCACCGGCCTGGGGCTATATGACAAGCTCGGCACTTTCGCCGGAGCGGGGTCGATAGTGCCCATCACCGGCTTTGCCAATGTAATCGTGGCCTCGGCTATCGAGTTCAAGAAAGAGGGGTACATCTTTGGGGTGGGGGCCAAAATTTTCAGCATCGCCGGCCCCACGTTGCTGTTTGGCTTCACCGCCGCCGTGGTGGTGGGCCTGATAAAGTTTCTGTTGATTTTATAAAGGAGGGTACGGGGTATATGGCCGTGGTCAAAAAGAGAGGTATGCAGACGGTGGAGTTTCGCAATCCGCCGGTGATAGCCAGTTGGTCGAGCACGGTGGGCATAAAGGAAGCCGCCGGCCCCTGGGGACAGGAATTCGACTGGGTGATGCCCGATTATCTGCTGGGCGAAAAAACGTGGGAGCAAGCGGAGAGCAAGATGATGCAGCAGACCGTCCTCAATGCTTTGGGCAAGCAGGGGCTGATCGCAAGCGACGCCGAGCTGTTGCTGGCGGGCGATCTCTTGAATCAGATCATTTCCTCCAATTTTGCCGCACGGGAGCTGTCCATCCCCTTTCTGGGGCTGTACGGGGCTTGTTCCACCATGGCGCAATCGATGCTTTTGGGCTCTATGCTTATCGACGGCGATTATTTTAAGCGCGTGGTGGCGGCAGCGGGCAGCCATCACTATTCCGCCGAGCGCCAGTACCGGGTGCCGGTGGAGCAGGGGGTGCAGCCCGCGCTTTGTTCGCAGTGGACTGCCTCCGCCGCCGGAGCGGTGGTGCTGCAGGATGCCGGGGACGGGCCGCGCGTCACCTCCGCCACCGTGGGGCGGGTAATCGATCTCAATCAAAAAGACGCGGCCAACATGGGCGCGGCGATGGCGCCGGCTTTTGTGGACACATTGTGCATTCATCTGGCCGACATGGGGCGCAGCCCCGATGATTACGACCTTATCCTGAGCGGCGACCTGGGCTCGGTGGGGATGGAGCTGGCGGGAGAAATGCTGGTGAAGCGCGGCTGGCCGGAAGTAGGGTTCGTGGATTGCGGGGTCATGCTGTATCAGGGCCAGACCGACGTGAATGCCGGCGGCAGCGGGTGCGGCTGCTCGGCCGCCATACTGTGCGGCCCGCTGCTGAAAAGGGTGGCGGCCGGTGAATATGGCCGGGTGTTGCTCATCTCTACCGGCGCGCTGATGAGCCCCACCAGTTCCTGGCAGGGGGAGAGCATCCCCGCCGTGGCTCACGCGGTAGCGATAGAAAAACCGTAAACCAAAAGAAACGGGGGATAGGCATGGATTACTTAATGGCCTTTATCATAGGGGGACTGTTGTGCGTAATCGGACAACTGGTGATGGATTTCACCAGTTATAAGATTACGCCGGGGCATATCCTGGTGGGATATATCACCGCCGGCACCCTGCTTTCGGGGTTAGGCCTGTATCAATATCTGGTGGACTGGGGCGGTGCGGGCGCCACCATACCGCTGTCCGGTTTTGGGCACAGCCTGGCGCAGGGGGTGCTGCAAGGGGTTGACGAAAAGGGGTTCCTGGGCGTTTTCAGCGGCGGAGTGGAGGCGGCCGCCGCAGGCATCACCGCAGCCATCGTTTTCGGCTATTTCGCGGCTTTGAGCTTTAACCCGCGCTCCTAACCATGCTGCGTATCGGTTTGCCGCAATGCCTGCTGTGGTATGACTATTACCCGCTGTGGAAAACATTTTGGCAGGAACTGGGCGCAGTACCGGTGTGCTCGGGTCCCACCGACCGCGCTATGCTGGAATCGGGGCTGGAGGCGGCACTGGACGAATTGTGCCTGCCCATGAAACTGGCCCACGGCCATGTGCAGCGGCTGGCGCAGCTCAAGGTGGACCATATCTTTCTGCCGCGGCTGGTGAGCGTGGAGCCGCGCTGCTTTACCTGTCCCAATATTATGGGCTTGCCGGATATGATTCGCAGCCGTATGAGGCATATCCCCCCGCTGCTTTCGCCCCGCATCGACCTGCGGCGCGGCGCGGCGCATCTGGAACCGGTGCTGAAAGAGATGGCGGCCCTGGCCGGGCGCCGTCCGTCTGCGGTCCCAAAGGCTTGGGCGGCCGCGCTCTCCGAGCAGGGCAGTTTTAGCCGCCTGCTGCGCGAAGGCTACAGCCCGGCGGAAGCTATTGCGGTAGGGGAAGGCAAGGCCGTGGCCTTGCCGCCGCCCGGCGATTTGACCGTGGGGTTGGTGGGGCACGGCTATGTAGTGTATGATGCGTGGCTGAGCTTAAACCTGATTTCCGCTCTGCGGGGGCTGGGATGCCGGGTAGTGGGCATGGAGGCCCTGTCGCGGACGGCGGTGGAGGCGCAGGCGGCCGGTTTGCCCCGCCGCGTGTTTTGGAGCAGCGGCAAGAAAATGACCGGCGCGGCCCTGGTGATGGAGTCCGACCCCGATATCGACGGGGTAGTGTTTATGAGCAGCATGGGTTGTGGTCCGGACTCGATTTTGCTGAACACGGTGGCTAAAAGCCTCAAAGCCACTCCGGGGCTGTTTTTGAGCGTGGATGAACACAGCGCGGAAACTGCGGTGATGACCCGATTGGAAGCATTCTGCGATATGCTGCGGCGCAAAAGGAGGGCGGAGCATGAACCTGACGTTTCCCCACATGGGCAACCTGCATATGGGGGTGCGGACCCTGATGAAGGGGCTGCGGCTCGACCTTACCGTGCCGCCGCCGATTACGGCTAAAACGGTGGCCCTGGGCAGCCGCGCCGCGCCGGAGGGCTCCTGTATGCCCATGAAACTCAATCTGGGCAATTTTATGGAGGCGCTGGAACAGGGGGCCGATACCATCATCATGGCCGGGGGTTGGGGCCCCTGCCGTTTTGGATGGTTCGCCCAGAGCGAAGCCGATATTTTGCGGGACATGGGTTACGAATTTGAATTGCTGGTGCTGGAACGCCCGGATGCGGGATGGCGGGAATTGCCCTCCCGCCTCAAGCCGCTGGGCGCGCGCACCGGCTGGCCGCAGCGGGTGCGGGCCCTGCGCGCCGCCTGGCAGAAGCTGCTGGCGGTGGAGGAACTGGAGGACAGCCGCAATCATTTCCTGCCCCGCGCCAGGGATAAAAATGCGGTCATAAGGCTCTATGAACAGGGACGGCAGGAGTTGGAACGCTGCGATGAGCCCGCGGAGATGGCGCAAATCAATCAAAAATTGCGGCGGAGCCTGCAAAGCCTGCCGCAGCACCGCCGCCCTGTTCCCCGCGTGGGGCTGGTGGGGGAGATCTACACCATACTGGAACCGGCCGCCAATTATAACATAATCGAAGAACTGGGCCGCCTGGACGTGGAATGCCTGTGCAGCGCCCGCGTGACCGATTGGGTAAACGATCACGTGCTGGGAGGCCGGGCGAAAGCCTCGGAGCGCGAGCATATCCTGCGGTTGGCCCGCCCCTATATCGGGGATACGGTGGGCGGACGGGGACAGGAAACGGTAGGCGAAGCCGTCATGTTTGCCCGCCGCCGCGCGGAGGGGGTTATCCAGATAGGGCCCTTGGGTTGTATGCCGGAATTGGTGGCACAATCCGTATTGCCGGAGCTGAGCGTGAATGAAAACGTGCCCGTGATGACCTTATGGCTGGACGAGCACAGCGGCAGCGGCGGCCTGCAGACCCGGCTGGAAGCCTTTGCCGACCTGCTGCGGCGCGGCCCTGCCCGGGAGGAAGCGCGATGAAAGTGTTTCTCGGTGTAGATCTGGGCTCGGTGAGCTGCAATCTGGCGCTCATCGACGCCGACGCCCGCCTGATAGCGCGGCAATACCTGCGCACCGCAGGCGAACCGGTGACCGCGGTAAAGACCGGTCTGGCCCGGCTGCTGCCGCCCGACCTGGCCGGGGAGGCCGAGGTGTGCGGGGTAGGCGTCACCGGCAGCGGGCGGCAGTTGGCCGCAGTGGTATTGGGCGCGGATGTGGTGAAAAACGAGATTACCGCCCACGGCGCCGCCGCCGTGTTTGCCTGTCCGGGAACCCGCACCGTTATTGAAATCGGAGGTCAGGACTCGAAAATAATCTTGCTGCGGGACGGGTTGGTGCGGGACTTTGCCATGAATACCGTATGCGCTGCCGGCACCGGCTCCTTTATCGATCAGCAGGCCGCACGCCTCGGCCTGCCGGTGGAGGAACTGGGCCGCCGGGCGGCGGCCTCCGACCACAGCATCCGTTTGGCCGGGCGCTGCGGCGTTTTCGCCGAATCCGACATGATTCATAAACAACAGATGGGCTATCCCCTGGACGCCATTTTAATGGGCCTGTGCGAATCCCTGGCCCGCAATTACCTCAATAACGTGGCCCGTGGCAAGAAAATAGAAGGCCCCATCGTCTTTCAGGGCGGAGTGGCCGCCAATGCCGGCATCAAAAAAGCGTTTGCAGGGCTGTTGCAACAGGAACTGACCGTGCCGGAGCACTACGATGTGATGGGCGCGCTGGGCACGGCGCTGCTGTCCCGGGAGGAATACGCCCGCGACCCGCAGCCCAGCCGCTTCAAGGGCATGGACTACGTACAGCAAGGCAATTTTGTAAACCGCAGCTTTGTCTGCTCCGGCTGTCCCAACCAATGCGAAGTAGCCGCCATGCAGCGCGAAGGCCAAACCCTGGCCTGTTGGGGCGATCGCTGCCGCCGTTGGGAGAGCTTAGGCGCCTGTGCCCCGAAGGAAAGCCATTCTATCAAGCCGTTCGCTCAAGGGAGGGAGACGGGGAAAGAGAAGACGGAGTGAAAGCTTTATCGCTATTCGTCCAGCCGCAACGCATCGGCGGCGTTTTTCTTCAGCGGGCCGGTAAAAAGGAATACCGCCACACAGCCCAGCGCAAACACGATACCCGTGGGATAGGCGATGGTTGCAGAAATGCCAAAGCCCTCCTGCGCCATCATGATATAGGTACAGCTAACCGCGGACATGAAGGTGGCGGGAACCATGGATATGTAGAAATTGCGCCGGTTGCGGTAGAGATAAACCGTGCCCGCCCACAAGGCGATCATGGCCAGCGTCTGATTGGACCAAGAAAAATAGCGCCAAATAACCTGCACATCTACCTGCGTCAAAACGGCGCCTACCGACAGCAGGGGAATGGTCAGCAGCAGACGATTGCGGAGCGGTTTCTGATCGATCCGGAACCAGTCGGCCAGGGTAAGGCGGGCGGAGCGGTAAGCGGTATCGGCGGATGAAATGGGGCACACGATCACGCCCATCATTGCAATGACAGCGCCAACGGGACCCAGCAGGCTAAAGCACACATCATACACCACACTGCTCTGGGTCCCGGCGGAGATGGCGGCGGCCAGGCCTCCGGTACTCTCATAGAACGCGGTTCCCGCCGCCGCCCAGATGAGGGCGATGATCCCCTCCGCCACCATCGCGCCATAGAAGATCTGGCGGCCCTTCTTTTCACTGGTCAAGCACCGCGCCATGATGGGGGATTGGGTGGCATGGAAGCCGGAGATAGCGCCGCAGGCCACGGATATGAACATGATGGGCCAGATGGGAGAACCTGCGGGATGGAGATTGCGCAGGCTTATTTCCGGGATCTGATAGCCCTGGGAAAAGAGGCCGAAGCACACGCCCACCGCCATGACGATCAAGCACACCCCAAAGAACGGATAGATTTTTCCAATCAACTTATCGATGGGTAAAAAAGTGGCGATAAAGTAGTAGCCCAGCACCACCACCAGCCAGAAGTTAGTGTTCAGCACGGCAGGCGTCAGCATGGCTAGAAGGTTGGCGGGTCCGGTGGAGAAGGCCACGCCCACCAAGACCAGTAAAACCACGGAGAAAATGCGCATGAGAAACTTCATGCGCTTTCCCAGATACACCCCCACCACTTCCGATATGCTGGCGCCATCGTGCCGCAGCGAGATCATACCCGCCAGATAGTCATGCACGCCGCCGGCAAGCAGGGTGCCTAAGGTTATCCAAATAAAAACCGACGAACCCCACTGCGCACCGGCCAGCGCGCCAAAAATAGGCCCCAGGCCCGCTATGTTCAATAACTGGATCAGAAACACGCGCCAAGCCGGCAGGGGAACATAGTCGGCCCCGTCACTCTTAGTAAACGCGGGGGTAGGGCCATCCTCGGGCCCGAAAACCCTTTCCACCATTTTTCCATAGAGAAAGTAGCCGCCAATCAGTATGGACAGGCAAGCAAAAAAACTGATCATCTAAAAAGCCCTTCCCTCGCTTTGATTCCCGCTTTCAAGCGGTGTCAAAGCCGGAATCATATATTCATGCTACTTTTTTCTTAGACTGACGGTAGTGGCGACCCACACGGCGACCAGACAAAATAATGACACAATAGTCATGATTATGATTGCCGCCCGAGCCTCCGGGGTCACAAAAAAACGGCCCGCAATACAGCCTGCTATAGTAATGACAAATATTGATTAAGAAATAAACCTATAATCTTTTCTTCTTTCGATGCCTTATTCTTGTTAATGATATCCGCCATATTTTCCTCGCCTTTATTACGCTATCCTCGCCGGCAAGGCTCGTACCCGTTCCGGCCCTCGGGCCATCTTCAAAAAACGTGCGCATCCCCGCCGGTTAACGGCTGACTACTCCCACTCGATTGTGGCCGGTGGTTTGGGGGAAATGTCGTACAGCACGCGGTTGACTCCCTCTACCTCGGCCAGGATGCGGCCGGTTATTTTATGAAGCAGGGGCCAGTTCAATTCCTCTACGGTGGCGGTCATGGCGTCTACGGTGTTTACGGCGCGGAGGATGACGGGGTATTCAAAGGAGCGCTGGCCGTCTTTCACGCCGGTGGACCTGAAATCGGGCACGATGGCGAAGTACTGCCACACCTGGCCCGCCAGTCCGGCGCGGTCGAATTCCTCGCGCACGATAGCGTCGGCCTCGCGCACCGCGTGCAGCCGGTCTTTGGTGATGGCGCCCAGACAGCGCACGCCCAGGCCGGGGCCGGGGAAGGGCTGGCGATACACCATGGAATCCGGCAATCCCAGCTCCACGCCGCAGGCCCGCACCTCGTCCTTAAACAGATACTTCAAGGGTTCCACCAGCTCAAATTGCAAATCGTCCGGCAAGCCGCCCACATTGTGATGGGCTTTGACGCCCTTGGCGGTTTTGGTGCCGCTCTCGGCAATATCGGGATAGATGGTGCCCTGGGCGAGAAAGTCCATTTTGCCCAGCTTGGCGGCTTCTTCCTCGAATACGCGGATGAATTCGCCGCCGATGATCTTGCGTTTTTCTTCGGGATCGGCCACCCCGGCCAGTTTTTCCAGGAAACGCTCGGAGGCGTCCACAAAGGTCAGATTGGCTTTGAGCTGCCGGCGGAAAACCTCCACCACCTGCTCGCTCTCGCCCTTGCGCATCAGGCCGTGGTTGACATGCACGCAGTAGAGCTGCTCGCCCACGGCTTTTATCAGCAGGGCGGCGACCACCGAGGAATCCACCCCGCCGGACAGAGCCAGCAATACCTTGCGCTCCCCTACTTGACGGCGGATGGATTCCACCTGATCGGCGATGAAGTTTTTCATGTTCCAGTTTTTATCCGCCCGGCAGCGGTCGAATAAGAACGCGTTCAGTTCCGCGGTCAATTCATCGTCCGTGGCGGGCAGCGCCGCGATATGTTTTTCGGCCCGCGGCGTGTCATGCTCTATGACCAGCACCGGCGTGGGCCCGCCGTACACCCATGGCCCGGCGTCGATCCTTTGACCGTCGATGATGTTGTTTTTGCCGCCGTTTACTATTATGCCGCGCAGATTGGGCAAAGCCCGCAGTTCCTGCTCCGTAATATCGTGGGCATATATTTCACTATAAACCCCCAAATCACGCACCTTGCGCGCCATCCTCGAATTACCTTCACTGCCCAAATCCAAAATGGCTATCAAATCCTGTTTCATGCCTTCTCCTCCTCCAGTTTAATACCCCTCCCAGACGCTAAAGCTACGGATTCGGCTACGGCGCCCGGTCCTTAAAATTAGAATCGTAATGCCTATATAGAAAATAATGTTCTATGTGCTTATGCATCCTTCTCCCCCTGATACACCTCCGGCTTGAGAACGCACACCGCCGGATAGGAGCGGTAATTATTGTTATAGTCCAGGCCGTAACCCACCACGAATTCATTGGGAACGGTAAAGCCGCAGTAATCGATGGGCACCTCTACCTTGCGGCGTTCGGGCTTGTCCAGCAGGCAACCGACCTTTACGCTGCGCGCGCCCCGCAACTTGAACAGCTCCGTCAAATGGCTCAGGGTAAGGCCGGTGTCCACGATATCGTCGATTATCAGCACATC
>JAUNBV010000001.1:11948-14756 GCA_030526885.1 Syntrophomonadaceae bacterium | reverse complement strand
ATGTCTTTTAAAATGCGCACCTCGCCGGAAGACCAAGCAGAGGCCCCGTAACTGGACGCGGCCAAAAAATCTATCTGCAAAGGCACTCCGTCGATGCGCCGCACCAGATCGGCCATAAAAATGAACGACCCACGCAACACCCCTATTACCAGCAGTTGCGGGGAATCCTTATAATCCGCGCTTATCTGGGCCCCCAACTCGGTCACGCGCTGCCGGATTTCCTCCTCGGTTATCAGGATGTCCACTTCATTCATGTTCATTTCAGCTTTTCCCCCTGTTTCATGTCCTGGTCGTAAACCACATAGCGGTCGCGTCCGCTGTGTTTGGCGGCATACAAAGCCTTATCGGCTTTTTCGTATAATTCCGCAAAGCGTTGGCCGTCGTGGGGCGCCATCGCGATGCCTATGCTGCACGATACGTAAATCTTATGCCCTCGCACCTCAAGGTCGAGTTTCATTTCTTCGTTCAGTTGCTGTGCCTTGCCGCGCAACATGGTTTCGTTGTGCACATCCTTCAGTAAAACGATGAATTCATCCCCGCCAATGCGGCCCACGATATCGGTGGTGCGAAACACTTTCATCAGGCGGTGCGCCGCCTGCAACAGAGCGGCATCCCCGACCATATGACCATAATTATCATTGATGTCCTTAAAATTATCCATGTCTATTATCAACATCGCATGTATCCCCCGCTGGCGGGTCATGAGCAGAAAGTCGTTTATTTCCTCCTCGGTGGTGGTTTTATTGAGCAACCCGGTCAAGGGATCGGTGCGGGCTTTTTGCAGCAGGATATCGCTGGTCCGCTTGGCATCGTCAATATTAATCATCTCGCCTATAATCCGGGATGCGTGCCCGTGGTCGTCAAAGATTACCGTACCTATGATCTGGTGCCATTGATAACTGCCGTCGGCCATGATAAAACGCACATCCACCTCCACATTTTCCCCCCTGAGCAGAGTATTGCTGAATTCCAGCAGGGCTTCGATGTCGTCGGGATGAACGAAATCCTTGACATTTTCCATAGCGCCAAAAAAATATGTTTCGGGGCTGCGCTTCAAAGCTTCCGCGAAGCGGGGTGAAACGAATAGGCTGGCGTCTTTGACCACATATTCAAAAATAATGCTCTCCGAACGCTCGGTCAAAATGCGGTAGCGCTCCTCGCTGATGCGCAGCATTTCTTTTTCCTGGTGTATTTGCCTGGTTTGACGCCGATTGGTGACGATTACATAACCCAGCAGCAACAGGAAGCTTACTATGACCAGCGCATACAGGCCGAATAAGTTACGGGTAATGAAAGCATACTCACTAACCACGCTGGATTCCGTTACGCTGCAAAACACATACCATTCGTTAAGCCCCAGCGGAATATATGTAGTATAGCGTCCTTTATCATCCATGAAGTAAAACAGCGTATCGCTGGCGCCCGAGCTCATATCGGCGCGGATTTCCTCCATGGCTTTATAGCTATCCAACTCATTGCCGGCCAAATATTCAAGGATATTCATCCCCTCATACATCGCCGCGGTGCTGCTCGAAGCGGTGATCAGGGATCCGTCCTGAGCCACGATCAGGGTATGGCCTTCGCCCTGATAACTGTCCACGATTACCGCTTCCGCCAGATCGCCGGTATGGTATACCCCGCACAGCACCCCCTGCACTTCCGCGATATTGTCCCGATACAGCGGTATGGCAATGACCACGCTGTTGGAGCCGTCCGTGCGTGAAACCACTACCTCGCTTACGATGCGCTGCCCGGTTATGGCGGCGCGGAAATAATCGCGGTCGTAAATAAGGGCCGAGGTGCCGTCGCTCATGTGGGCATTGCCCTCCGTATCCGCCACCAACAGCGCCGAAAAATCAGTGGTCTGCACCGCGGAGGCCAGGGTGGCCACAACCTCCTCCGACATCAGACCCGCGGTCAAATCCACGGTTGCGGCCAAAGCGTCCAGCACCATAAATTGGGCGTCAAATTTTGATTTTATGGCCGTTTTCTGGATTTCGGCCGTCTCGCTCAACGCCATATAGGTGCGCTGTTCCACGTTTTTCCCGATGTTATTAAAAAAGAACAGCAAGCCGCCCACCAACACTATCGACAGTGCGACGATGATCCAGCTGTCCCTTATAATCTTTCTACGTTTTATTCCGGATTTCAACATGATATCAACGCCTTTGCCGACACGCCATCGTTGTTCATAAAGCAATATATTAGTATATATTCATTTTATAACTTATGTCAATGGATGGCTGAGGCGATGAAACACCCTCACCCAAACCGCACACACGATTACCGCCAGTACAAACCGGCCCAGCAACAGGGGGATCCATTTCGCGCCGATGGCGGCAAATAGCAGGGTATCCTCAAAGATGGAGTGGCAGATTATAAGAAATAAATTGATGGTGAATATTTCTTCGTTGCGAATAGTCCCCGCGCGGGTGCAGTTGATGATAACCCCCGCGCCATAGCTGATGCCGAACACCATGCCCGCCAAAAGGGGGAGATTGCTCTCCCGGCTCATCCCCATAAAGCGGGTGATGGGATTCATCACCGCCATCATGCGGTTTAAAATATCCCTTTCCTGAAAAATCTCGATCACTATCATCAGAGGAATGATAATAGCCATCATCAGTGCGATATTCTTGAAGCAACCCCAGCCCGCCTCAGCCAGGAACGGCAAAAAAACCACTATTTAAAACTCCCTAACCCTTAATCCCCCACCCGATTATCAGGCCGAACAATATCGACAGCGCCAGCCGCACGATACACAGCGCGGTAATGGGCGAGCCGCTTTTCTTCGCCACCGCCAGTTCC
>JAUNBV010000001.1:0-11938 GCA_030526885.1 Syntrophomonadaceae bacterium | reverse complement strand
GCATGGCGGCGATGACCGTTATCTGCTGCGTGGTCAACCCCAGCGGCAGCACCGCGCCGATGGCGGCGTATATATTCACGGTATAGCCCAAGATTATGGGCAGGGCGGCCTCGCCCGGCAATCCCAGATACCGCATTATGGGCTCCAGATACCCGGCCAGCCAGCCCAGCACGCCCATATACTGCAAAACCGCCACTGCAAAGTATACGGGGATAACTACCTTTGCCAGTTCCCAACTCACCGTCAGACCATTCAAGGCCCCGCGTTTAACCACTATCCAAGTGGATGACATAATTCTCTCTCCGCTTTAGGTTTTATTCCTTTCATTATAGCATTGCATTGACGAAAAACCATCCTGCCGATAGAATATGATACATATATTTATGAAAATACACGAAACGAGGCCGGCTGATGCAACAATGGCTGAATAGTTTCTTTGCAATCGAGGCGCGGGGCAGCACCGTAAAGACCGAAGTGGTGGCGGGGATAACCACCTTTTTCACCATGGCCTACATATTGATCGTGAACCCGGCGATCCTGGTCGCGGCGGGGATGGACTACGGCGCGGTGTTTAGCGCTACCGCCCTCGCCACGGCCATTTCCACCGGTCTCATGGCATGGTGGGCGCGCCTGCCGCTGGTGGTATCGGCGGGGATGGGCTTAAACACGCTGTTCGTCTACTACGTAGTGGTGAACATGGGCCATTCCTGGCAATTCGCCCTCACTTCGTGCTTTCTTACCGGCCTGGTATTCCTCATCATTTCGCCGCTGAACCTGCGGGAAAAGGTAATCCAGCAAATGCCGGATTCACTGCAAAACGCTATCACCGCCGGCATCGGCCTTTTCATCGCCAGCATCGGGCTGAAAAACGCGGGCATCATCGTATCCGAACCCAGCAACCTCATCACCCTGGGCGTACTGAGCGAGCCGGGGCCGCTGCTGGCCTGCATAGGGCTGGCCATCACCGCCTGTTTCATGGTGCGCAAGAACACCATGGCCCTGCTGCTGGGGATAATCATTACCACCGTTATCGGGATATTCATGGGCGTGACGGAGATGCCGTCGGCGGTGGTCAGCCTGCCCCCGTCGCTGGCTCCCACCTTCATGCAATTTGATTTCAGTGAAATATGGTCGTTCGATATGCTGGCGGCGGTGTTCACCTTTACCCTCATCGGCATGTTCAATTCCGCCGGTACCCTGATCGGATACGCCTCCAAGGTAGGGGCGTTGCCGGTCGAGGGCCGCTTCCCGCCGGCCAAGCGCGCCATGCTGTGCGACACGGTGGGCACCACCGCCTCCGCCTGCCTGGGCAGTTCGCCGCAGGTGATATTCGTGGAATCCATTGCCGGGGTCACGGCCGGGGGCCGCACCGGGCTGACCTCGCTGGTGGTGGCGGTCTGTTTCATCGCCGCCATGTTCATGGCCCCGCTGCTGGCGATGGTTCCCGACGCCGCCACCAACCCGGCGCTGGTGATGGTGGGCGTGTACATGATTACCCCGCTGGCTAAAATCAATTTTAACAATCTGTCCGAGGGCATCCCGGCCTTCCTCACCATCATGATAATGCCCTTTTCCTCCAGCGTGGTGGACGGCATCGGCTTTGGCATCATCGCTTATGTGGTACTCAAATTATGCGGGGGCAGGGAGAAGCACAAAGACTTGAACGTGCTGATATGCGTACTGGCTTTGCTGTTCCTGCTCAAATACTGGCTGCTTTAACCCTTCGCGCCCGCCTCCAGTTCCAGCAGGCGCGATTTCATAGGCACACCCCCGCCGTAGCCGGTCAGGCTGCCATCCGCGCCGATAACGCGGTGACAGGGGATGATGATGGCGATGGGGTTGCGGTTATTGGCCATGCCCACCGCGCGGCAGGCTTTGGGGTTGCCGGTCTGGGCCGCAATCTCCCCGTAGCTCCTGGTCTCCCCATAAGGAATGGTTTGCAGCGCCGACCATACCCGCCGCTGAAACTCCGTTCCTGCCGGGGCCAACGGCAAATCAAACTCCCGCCGCTCCCCCGCGAAGTATTGCTCCAACTGCCGCGCCGCCCGCTTAAGCAGCGGGGTTTCCTGCGCCACCGCGCCGGGCGGCGCTTTATCGGCGCGCAAAGACACCTCGGTGATGTAGCCGTTTTCTTCCGCGATCCCTATCCGGCCCGCCGCCGTTTCATAATAGCCGACATACTTCATGGCAATCCCCCCCCAACCGTCTGGCTCTTATCTTACCATAAGCATTGCCGCACATTACCAATGATGAGTTTTGAGCGCGTGTTTATTTGCGGCGGTTATTGTGATATCATAATAACAATAAGCGGGAGCTGTATGTTTATGCGGGTTTTGATTATGGCCAACGGTGAATACGGCAGCCTGCCGCGCCTGAAGCCGCTCTTGGCGGGGGCGCAGCTCATTATCTGTGCCGACGGCGGAGCCAATTATGCCCGACGCATGGGGCTTAAGCCGGATTTCATCGTGGGCGATATGGATTCTATCCGCCCGGAGGTGAAAGCGTTTTATGAGCGGCAGGGGGTAGCCATGCGGCTCCATCCCCCGCGCAAGGACGCTACCGATTTGCAGCTGGCGCTGGAGTTGGCTTTGCAGCAGCGGGCTTCCGATATTATGATCGTCGGGGCGCTGGGGGGACGGCTCGATTTCAGCTTCAGCAATCTCCTGGCCGGATTGCCGGTGCTCGAACACGGGGCGGCGGTGTGTTATATATCCGCCGCTTTGCGCGTATATCTGTGCAGGGACAAGCTACTGCTCAACGGAACTCCCGGCGACACGGTATCGTTGCTGCCGCTGACCCCGCAGGCGGCGGGGGTGGGGCTAAGGGGTTTCGAGTATCCGCTGCGGGACGCGGTGCTAACTCAGTACGATCCCTTTGCGGTATCCAATGTTATGTTGCAGGAAATGGGCGAGGTGAGCGTCAGCCAAGGTGTGCTGGCGGTTTTCCATTACCCGCTAACCTAAATATTTCGATATACGGAGGAAACGCTGTGGACCTCAGCTTCCTGTCCGGGGTGTTTGCCAGCCCCTGGGACATCATAAAAAGCCTCGTTGATATCGCCATCGTTGCCTTCATTTTTTATAAGATAATGAGCCTGTTCCGCAACACCAGGGCAGAGCAGCTGTTGCGCGGTCTGCTGATCCTGGTGGTTTTTTCGGTGGTGGTCAGCGTCCTGCGCCTGGAAATGCTCAGCTGGCTGCTGGAAAAGCTGTGGATACTGTTCATCATCACTATTCCCATCGTGTTTCAGCCCGAACTGCGGCGTGTATTGGAGCAGTTGGGGCGGGGCCAGTTTTTCAATCTTTCGTTTTCCGGCTCGTCGTCCTCGGCGCAAATGCCGCTCATAATCTCCGAGGTGGTGACGGCCGCATCCAACCTGTCGCGCAGCCGGACCGGCGCTTTGATGGTGTTCGTGCGTCAGACCGGCATCAACGAGCATCTGGAAAGCGGTACTGCGGTGGATGCGCTGGTCAGCAGTTCGCTTTTAATGAATATCTTCGTGCCCAACAGCCCGCTGCATGACGGCGCGGCGGTAATCCGCGGCGACCGGCTGTATAAAGCGGCCTGTGTACTGCCGCTCAGCGGCAATCTAAATCTGCCGCCGGAACTGGGCACCCGCCACCGGGCGGCGCTGGGCATCAGTGAGCTTTCCGATGCGCTGGTAGTGGTGGTATCGGAGGAAACCGGCATCATTTCCGTGGCCGAGGCGGGCAAATTGCATCGTTTCAAGGATGCCCGGGGGCTTGAAGAATTCTTACGGCAAAATCTGCTGGAGGATGAGGGCAGCCGTCCGCTGGAGGGCTTTTTAAGGAGGTGGCGCAGCGATGCCAAAAAAGACGAGGGGTAAATACGGCCTGATCGCCCTTTCGGTATTGATGGCGCTGCTGTTGTGGTTTTATGTTATCAATCAGCAAAATGCCGGCAATACGCAGAACACGGTGCAGGCGGAGTTGAACTATGTCAACGCCGGCGCCGAATACACCGTGGAAGGCCCGGACAGCGTATCGGTGAGCATGTGGGGCGCAGCGGTAGACAGCAGTCAGATTTGGGCCTATGTGGACCTAAGCGGCCTGAGCGAAGGCGAGCATACGCTCAAAGTAAATGTGCAGCCGGTGCCGGGGGCGCTGTTTACCTCGGTAAATCCCAATGAGGTAACGGTAAATCTCGCCGGTGCGGAGGAAAAGGAGCTGCGCATTACGCGGGAACTTATCGGCGCCGCGGCTCCCGGAGCCGAATTAGGCGAGGTGGTTTTGAGCACCGAACGGTGTATCGTGCGCGGCGACAGCGCTGCGCTGGCGGCGGTAGCCACGGTGGTGGCTCCCATAATCATCGAGGGCGTATCCGGGGTGCTGAATCAGGAAGTGGTCCTGCAGGCCCGTGACGCCGATGGAGCCGTGCTGCATGGCGTCACTCTGTTGCCGAATCAGGTGCAGGTAATGGCGGTGGCCCAGCGCCATCTGGTCAGCCGCGAAGCGGTGGTAGAATTGGTAAGCGAGGGCGAACTGCCGGAGGGTTATGAGCTGGGAGATATAGAGTTGGAGCCGGAGCAGGTGAATCTTATCGGTTACAGCGATCAGCTCCAGAACATAAGCTATATTCCCACCGCCGCGCTGTCCCTGGAAGGGCGTACGGAAAGCTTCACCACCTATCTGCAGCTTCAGACCCCGGCGGGAGTCAAGGCCAGTCCGTCACAGCTGTTGGTAACCGTCAATATCTTTGAGCCCGAGTCGGCGCCCGTGTCCGGCATGCCGGAAATACCGGGGGATACGGAATCGGACGATGAACCCCCCGTAACTGACGAGCCCGCCGAAGGCGAAGCCCAGGAAGGCGATGGAGACAGCGATGAAGCTGGTAATTCGTGAGCTGCGCCTGCCGCTCAATTATAAGGAACGGCAGATCAAAGCGGAAGCGGCGCGCGCGCTGGGGGTAGAGCCCGCGGCCATAACCGACCTGACTTGGCTTAGGCAATCGGTGGACGCGCGGCGCAGCCGGGTATGCTTTCGTTTTACGGTAATGGTTGAATTAGCCGATGATACGGTTTTATCGCCGCACATCATGGAATCGCCGGCAGTGGCGCCCTTTAAGGAAGCCCAGCCCCAAGCCCTGGTGCCCGGCAGCGAAAACTTGCCGCATCCGCCGGTAATCGTAGGCACCGGCCCGGCCGGATTGTTTTGCGGCCTGCTGCTGGCCCGGCAGGGCTACCGCCCCGTACTGATCGAGCGGGGGCAGGACATAGACCGCCGCGTGGCTGCGGTAGAGGCTTTTCAGCGCGACCGGGTATTAAACGAGAATTCCAACGTGCAATTCGGCGAAGGCGGAGCGGGCAGCTTTTCCGACGGCAAGCTCACTACCCGCATCGGCGACGCCCGCGTGGGGCAGGTATTGAAAACCCTGGTGGAACACGGGGCCCCGGCGGAGATCTTATATCAAAAGAAAGCCCATGTGGGCACCGATTATATCCGGCAGGCGGTAAAAGCGATGCGGCAAAGCATCATCAGCCTGGGCGGGGAGTTTCATTTTGATTCGCGGCTGACAGATATCGATATTCATCGCGCGCGCCTGCGCGGCATAAGCATAAATGGGAACCGGGAACTGCCCTGCGCGGTGCTGGTATTGGCCATCGGCCACAGCGCCCGCGATACCTGCCGCATGCTGGAGCAAAAAGGCGTCGCAATGAGCCCCAAAGCTTTTGCGGTGGGACTTAGGGTGGAGCATCCGCAGGAGGTTATCGACCGTTTGCAGTACGGACGCGACGCTAAGCATCCGCGTTTGCCCCCGGCCGATTACCGGCTCACTTACCATGAGGGGCCGGGGCGGCGCTCCCTGTACACTTTCTGCATGTGTCCGGGCGGCTACGTGATTCCCTGCGCCTCCGGCGCGGAGCAGACGGTGACCAACGGCATGAGCCGGTTTGCCCGCGACAGCGGCGTAGCCAACAGCGCGGTGCTGGTAACGGTGACCCCCGCCGACTGGACGGGGCGCCTGGGCGGCATCGGCTTGCAGGAACAGTTGGAACAGCGCGCCTTCCGTTTAGGGGGCGGCGATTACAGCGCCCCGGCGCAATTGATGACGGATTTTTTGGAGCATCGCCGCAGCAGCGAAAGAGGCCTGACCCAGTCTATCGCCACTTATAAACCGGGAGTGGTCAGCGCCGACCTGAGGGAGCTTTTCCCGGCGGAAATGGCCGGGGTGATAGAGCGCGGCACTCGCGCCTGGGAGAAAAAAATGCCGGGCTGGATAAGCCCGCAGGCGGTGTTTACCGGCGTGGAAAGCCGCAGTTCGTCTCCGCTGCGCATGGAACGCCATGCCGGGATGTGCTCCGTAAGCCTGGACGGCCTTTATCCCTGCGGAGAGGGGGCCGGTTACGCCGGAGGCATAGTGAGCTCCGCCGTAGACGGCATGAAAGCTGCGGAAGCGATAATCCGCCGCTATGCCCTCCCCTGATTTTATCATAAGGAGCGAAATCAATGACCATATCATTCGGAACCGACGGTGTGCGCGGAGTAGCCAATGTGGACCTCACCCCGGAGGACGCTTTCGCGCTGGGACGGGCCGGCAGCTTTGTGTTGGCGCGGCAGGAAAGCGGGGTGCGCCCCCGCATCATGGTGGGCAAGGATACCCGGTTATCCGGCGACATGCTGGAAGCCGCGCTGGCCGCCGGCATCTGCTCCACCGGGGCGGATGTGCTGACCCTCGGCGTGATACCCACCCCGGCGGTAGCGTGGCTGGTGAGCAAATATAAAGCCTCGTGCGGCGTCGTTATCTCCGCTTCCCATAATCCGGTGGAGGACAACGGCATCAAATTCTTCGGGCCCGACGGTTTCAAGCTGCCCGACGACATCGAAGCCGAGATCGAGCGCACGGTCAATGAGGCGCTTGAAATTCCGCGGCCGCAGGGGGTGGATGTGGGGCGGGTATACGACGTACCGGAAGCCCTGAACAATTACGTCAATCATGTCGCGTCGCTGTACGGCCTGCAACAGGACCTGTCCGCGCTCACCGTGGCGGTAGACTGCGCCAACGGCGCCGCTTACCAGGCCGGGCCCCTTCTGCTCCAACAACTGGGCGCACGGGTGATTTGCATAAACGACGCTCCCAACGGCGCCAACATCAACGAACGCTGCGGCTCCACCCACCCCGAAAGCCTGAAAAAAGCCGTGCTGCAATATCGCGCCGATCTGGGCATAGCCTATGACGGCGACGCCGACCGCTGCATCGCCATCGACGAGCGCGGCGAGGAAGTGGACGGCGACCGGATAATGGTCATCTGCGGGCTTGACCTAAAACGGCGCGGCGAATTGGGGCCCGCCGGAGTAGTGGCCACCGTAATGAGCAACATAGGACTGGATATCGCCTTCCGCCGCGAAAACGTAGCGGTGCAGAGCTGCAAGGTGGGCGACCGCTACGTGCTGGAGAAAATGCAGCAGAGCGGGGCCATCCTGGGCGGCGAGCAGTCCGGCCATATCATATTCTTGCAGCACGCCACCTGCGGCGACGGCCTGCTGACCTCCATGAAAGTGATGGAGGCCATGGTGCGCAGCGGCCTGCCGTTATCGGTACTGGCACAGGAAATGGAGCGCTTTCCGCAGCAGCTGGTCAACCTGCGCAGTACCCGCCCCGCCGCGGTATTGGAGCATCCCGCCGTGGCACAGGCCCTGGCCGAGGCCCAAACCCGGCTGGGCGAATTCGGCCGCCTGGTAGTGCGCCCCTCCGGTACCGAGCCCTTAATCCGCATCATGGCACAGGGCCCGGAGCAGCATTTAGTGGAAGAACTCATCGCTTCCGTCAGCGCCGCCGTACAGCAGGCGGAAGCGGAGATGGATGCGGCGCAGGCATAAGCAAATCTGATGGGAGGATAAACAAATGTGTGGAATCATGGGATATATCGGCTCCGGCAATGCCGTGCCGCTTATACTGGACGGACTGGCCCGGCTGGAATACCGCGGCTATGACTCCGCCGGTATCGCCATCCTGCAGGGCAACGAAATCCAGGTCCGTAAGAAAGAGGGGCGGCTGAGCGGTTTGATCGAAGCCATCGGCCAACCTCCCGCCGCCGATCTGGGCATCGGCCACACCCGCTGGGCCACCCACGGCATACCCAGCGACCGTAACGCCCATCCCCACCAAAGCTGTGATGAGCGCATCGCGCTGGTGCATAACGGGATTCTTGAAAACTATATGGCCCTGAAAAAAGAGCTCTGCGAAGAAGGCCACCGCTTTAAATCCGAAACCGACACCGAAGTCATCGTCCATCTCATCGAAAAATATTATCAAGACGACCTCGAAGCCGCGGTGCGCGAAGCGCTGACCCATATGCAAGGCTCCTACGCCATCGCCGTCATCAGCCGCGACGAGCCGCAAAAACTGATCGCGGCCAAAAAGGACAGCCCGCTCATCATCGGGCTGGGGGAGGGCGAAAACTATGTGGCCTCCGATATTCCCGCCATCCTGCACAAGACGGATCAGGTATATATCCTGCAGGATGAGGAATTGGCCGTACTCACCGCCGACCGCGTCGCTATCACCGATTTTTCCAGCGCGCCGGTGGAGCGGGAAATATTCAAGGTCACCTGGGACCCCGTTTCCGCCGAAAAAGGCGGCTACGAGCATTTCATGCTCAAGGAAATCCATGAGCAGCCCCGCGTACTCACCGAAACCCTGCGCGGCATGATTGGGGAAGACGGCAGCGTCGATATGAGCGGCAGCGGCGCCGAGCACCTGCTCCGGGAGGTAAAGAAGATATATATCGTAGCCTGCGGCACCGCCTATCACGCCGGACTGATCGGAAGATATGCCATTGAAAAACTGGCCCGCATCCCGGTGGAAGCCGACATCGCCTCCGAATTCCGCTATCGCGACGTGCTGTGGCAGCCGCAGACGCTGATGATCGTTATCAGCCAGTCGGGCGAGACCGCCGACACGCTGGCCGCGCTGCGCGAAGCCCACCGCCACGGCGTCCCCGTGCTGGCCGTGACTAACGTAGTCGGCAGCTCCGTGGCGCGCGAAGCCGACGCCGTAATCTACACCCACGCCGGCCCCGAGATCGCCGTGGCCTCTACCAAGGCCTACATCAGCCAGATACTGGTCATGTACCTGCTGGCCCTGCAACTGGCCCGCCCCCGGCCCGAAGCGGGGGACGGCATTCGCCGTCTGAGCGCGGAACTGCTGAAACTGCCCGCCCAGGTGGAAGCGGTGCTGAAACAGGAAGCCCAGGTAAAGGCCCTGGCGCAAAAATATCAGGACGTGCAGAGCACCTTTTTCCTGGGACGGGGCCTGGACTTCGCCGTGGCCATGGAAGGCGCGCTCAAACTCAAGGAGATATCATATGTCCACGCCGAAGCTTACGCCGCCGGCGAATTGAAGCACGGCCCCCTCGCCCTTATCGACCACGGGGTGCCGGTGCTGGCCCTGATTACCCAAAGCCATCTGGTGGATAAGAGCATATCCAATATCAAGGAAGTCAAAGCCCGCGGCGCGGTAGTCATCGCCATCTGCCCCGGCAACCTGGCCGGAGCCTGCGCCGAATGCGACGAGCAGATCCTGTTGCCCGATATCGACGATTTCCTTTCCCCCCTGGCGGCGGTGGTGCCCTTGCAGCTATTCGCCTACTATATGGCCGTCTTCCGCCAGGCCGACGTGGACAAACCTAAAAATCTCGCCAAATCGGTGACGGTGGAATAAAACCGCGCCGCATTGCCAAAACACCCCGCCGGAAAGCATATCGGTTGCTTTCCGGCTTTTTTTATAGCTTACCGCCCGTAGCTTGCCGCCAGGCATAAAAGCTCACCCGCGGGGCAAGCTAAAAACACAATCAGGAAAGGAGCACCCGCCATGAGCGAAAAAAGAAAAGGAACGGTAATATCCCGCGAAGAATTCATCAACAGCGGAGCGATCGTAAAGGAGCATTACGAGGGCTTGCTGGTAGCCTCAGACCGCGCCAAGTCGGCCTATGATATCGGCATCCAGATCAACGACGAGCAGGTGATGTTAGTGGACAGCGCCAGTCCGCAGGACATACGCCACCGCATCCTGAACTGGGCCCCGCTGGTGGCGCAGTATCAACGCCAGTACGGCAAATAGGGCCCGCCAAAGGAGGCAAAAATCGTTCTTAAGCCGCTATAGTGCCTCGGTACAGGGCTGGTGACTCATTAAAAAACACCCGGGCGGCCGGTCTAAGGCTCAGGGCTCATCCCGCCGTTGACCGCTTCATGTTGCCGAAACTTTCCGGTTATTAGCCAAGCGCTTCACCGTCAAATTGAATACAATAAAATTTTAAAGTATAAATTGACAAAGAATAGCGCGCTCATTATAATAACTGTTAGTTTGTTGGACATGAAGGAGGCGAAGAGGATGAGTCATTATATCAACGACGAGTGCATTTCCTGTGGAGTATGCGCCGACGAGTGCCCGGTGGAAGCGATCAGCGAAGCTGACGACAAATATGTCATAGACCCTGAGCTGTGTACTGATTGCGGTTCCTGTGTGGAGATATGCCCGGTGGAAGCTGCTCAGGAAGGCGACGATTAAGCCTCATAAAAGAATACATTCTATTCCCTAATGAGCAAAACCAAACCGCGCCCGAGAAGGGCGGTGCAGCTTAGGATTTTGTAATCCCGGAAAATATCGGCATAGTCGTGAAATGCGGCTATGCCGCTTTTTCGTCTTTCTTTGGCTGCGGCAACGGCGGATTTGCCCTTGCCGCGAGAGATGATTTCGATACTGCAACGGTATACCGCCACGCGCCGCGCCCCTTCCTGTTTTGGTTGAGTGTGTGCCGGTTTCCTGATATAATTTCTGTGACGCTGACGCATTATTTGTTTCAAATTATGTTACAAACGGCTTGCAAAAACCCCCATATAATGTTACGCTTTCAGCACAAGGAACTACGTGCGAGGTGCTTCTCATGCTGAAGAGAAAGGCTTACGACAAGCTTTTGGAATGGAAGGGGCAGAAAGGAAAGAAGGCGCTGTGCATCATCGGGGCGCGCCAGATCGGCAAGACCACGCTGGTGCGGGAATTTGCCCGCTTAAACTATGAAAACTTTGTGGAGCTTAACTTTGTGGCCGACGAAGGCGCGGCCAAGATATTTGCCGGGAGCCTTGACGCCGACACCATCATTACGAATCTGACCGCCTATGTCCGCAAGCCGATGGAGCCGGGGCAAACGCTGGTGCTGTTCGACGAGGTGCAGAAGTGCCCGGATGTGCGCACGGCCATCAAATTTTTGGTGGAGGACGGGCGCTTCGATTACATCGAATCCGGCTCCATGCTGGGCGTGAAGCACAAGGAAGTCAGATCCTACCCGGTGGGCTTTGAGGAAATCTATCGGATGTACCCAATGGACTTTGAGGAATACCTGTGGGCCAACGGCGTCCAGCCGTCCACCATTGAGTATCTGCAAAAATGCTTCACCGACCAAACGCCGGTGTCACAGTCCATCCACCATACCATGAATAAGCTGTTTTACAGCTACATCGTGGTGGGCGGAATGCCGCAGGTGGTGCAGACCTATGTCGATACCCATGACATTGGAAAGGTCATCGCCAATCAGCAGGACATTTTGGAGCAGTACCGCCTCGATATCGCGCAGTATGCCGAAGGCAACGATAAGATCAAAATCAAGGCCATCTTCGACAGCATCCCGGCGCAGCTCAACGATAAAAACCGCCGCTTTTATGTCAATTCGCTGGACAAAAACGCGCGCCTGACCCGCTACGACAACAGCTTCAAATGGCTGGACGATGCGGGCGTGGCGCTGCCTTGCTATAACGTCAATGAGCCGCAGCCCCCGCTGCAACTCAACGAAAAACACAGCCTGTTCAAGCTGTTCATGAACGACACCGGCCTGCTCTGCGCCGCCTGCATGGACAATATCCAGCTCGACATTTTGAACGGGAGGCTGGAGATCAACCTGGGCAGCATCTTGGAAAATCTAATC
>JAUNBV010000110.1 GCA_030526885.1 Syntrophomonadaceae bacterium | reverse complement strand
CTGAATGGGGATAATGGCTTTGTCGGCTTTGCCGGCTTCCTGAGCGGCGGCGCACTTCTGATGCGAAGCCATAGCCAGGGCGTCCTGCATTTCGCGGGTAACGCCATAGCGACGAGCCACGATCTCAGCGGTGTAGCCCATGTTGATAGCCATCATGTCCATATAGTTGCCCAGGTCGGGATGTACGTCAGCGCCTGCGCCCATCGGAATGTGGGACATGTGCTGGCTGCCGCCGGCAAACTGTACGTCGCCGCCCCAGCCTACCATCATGGAGGAGGCAGCTACTTCAATGGCGTTGATACCGGAAGCGCAGAAGCGATCCACGGTGCAACCGGCTACATCATAGGAACCATCGGACAGGATCCAGGCCAGACGGCCCATGTTCAGGCCCTGCTCCATGAATGCGTTAGCGGTGGCAGCCCATACGACATCATCAATGATACCCTGCTTGGCTTTGTCTTCCAGGCCGGCTCTTTTTCTCAGCTCTTTGAAGACAATGGCGGACAGCTCGTCCGAACGAACATTGGTAAACCAGGATTGCTTGCCTGCGCGGGCAACAGGAGTACGCGCATTTTCGACGACATAGACTTTTTTCATACTTATGGAATCCCCCTTTAAAAATATTTTGGTCTCTTTGGACCTGTCAGCTATTTGAGAACTGACCACTCACTGGCTTCTATTTTATATGATAAGTTTCTATTTGGCTACTACTTTTTTATAAAATTATAATTTTTTGCCCTAATTAATTCATATCAATGTAATTGCTTCCGCCGTTGCGGTCTGGCCGCCAAAAGGTTTGCATTTCACGGCGCAAAGGGTTATAATATTTCATTATCGTGTTAAGGGGTGTGGACCATGGAAGAATTGGTAAAGATAGTCAAACATGAATTTTTAAGAACTTTCCTCTGGGTCGTGATATCGTGCGCTGTGGCTATAGGGGTGGGCTTGCTCCTGCTCTGATCCTTCTTGAATAATTGACGCGGGTGCCGCATTTGCAGTTAATGGGGGACTAAACATGATTTCTCCGGTCCTGACCGAAATATTTGTGGTATTTTGTCTGGCGGTCTTGGTGTTGCTGGTTTGTAACAAACTGAAGGTACCGGCCATAGTGGGATATCTGCTGACCGGCATTTTGGCCGGGCCGCATGGACTGGGCCTGGTAAGATCGGTGGAACAGGTGGAACAGGTAGCGGAAATCGGCGTCATTATGCTGCTGTTCAGTATCGGGCTCGAGTTTTCGTTTCGACAGCTCATGGCTATGAAAAGGGTGGTGTTTATTGGCGGCGCCATCCAGGTGTTGCTCACCATCGCCCTGTCCGCGGCCATCTCCTATCTGTTGGGCTTGTCCTTTAATTCGTCATTATTCATGGGATTTCTGATTGCCTTGAGCAGTACCGCCATCGTTATCAAGCAACTCAACGAACGCGGCGAGATAGCGGCTCCGCACGGCAACAGCGTGTTGGGCATCCTCATTTTTCAGGATCTCATCATCGTGCCCATGATGCTCTTGACTCCGTTGCTGGCCGAGGGCGGCGGCAGTACGGAATCGGTATGGCTCATCCTGGCAAAGATTGCCGGGGTGCTTTTTTTGGTATTTTTGCTGGCCAAGGTGGTCATCCCCCCGCTGCTGTATCGCGTGGCCCGTACCCAGAGCAACGAGCTATTTTTACTGTGTGTCATCGTTATCTGCTTCGGCGTGGCCTGGGTCACTAACCTGGCGGGCCTGTCGCTGGCTTTGGGCGCTTTCCTGGCCGGCATGATTATCGCCGATTCGGAATACAGCCACCAGGCGCTGGGCAATATCACGCCCTTTATAAATGTGTTTACCAGCCTGTTTTTTATCTCCGTGGGGATGCTGCTCAATAGCGCCGCCGCGCTGAGTAACATAGGGCTGGTCATTTTTCTGGTGGCGGTGGTGCTGCTGGGAAAGGCGCTTATCGCCGCTTTGGCCGCGCTGGTGCTGGGATACCCGCTGCGGGTAGCGGTATTGGTGGGATTGGCTCTGGGGCAGATCGGCGAATTCTCCTTCCTGCTGGCTCAGACCGGGGTGGAATACCGGTTAATCGGCGACGTGCTATATCAGGGCTTTTTGTCGGCTTCCATCATCACCATGATGATGACGCCGTTTTTAATCGCTCTCGCGCCGCGAGCGGCAGCCGCCATCGGCAAGCTGCCCTTGCCGGAAAGGATAAAGAATGGCCGTATGGCAGCGGGCAAGGCCGCTACGGCGGTGGAACTGGACAACCATCTCATCATTGTGGGCTACGGTATAAACGGGCGCAATCTGGCGGCGGCGGCTGATTTTGCCCATATCCCCTATGTGGTATTGGAATTGAACGCGGCTACCGTGCGCCATGAAAAGTGCCAAGGAGTGCCGGTGATGTACGGAGATGCCACTAACGAGGAAGTTTTGCACGCGGCGGGTATCGATAAAGCTAAAATGATGGTCATCGCCATGATACCGAAGCCGGCAAGCGCATCACCAGCCTGGCCCGCCGGCTCAGTCCCACCCTGCAGATTATCGTGCGCACCCGTTTTGTGGCTAAGGTGGATGAGCTAATAGCCGTGGGGGCCAGTGAAGTGATACCGGAGGAATACGAGACCAGCGTAGAGATTTTTTCCCGGGTATTGGGCGCTTATCTGGTGCCGGTGCAGGAGATAGAAGAGTATGTGGATCAGGTACGGGCGGAGGGTTACAGTATGTGGCGCAGTGTGAGCGGGGGACGCTCCAGCCTGAAATCCCTGGACCATATGCACCTGCAGGATATTGATTTGATTACCGTGCGCGTGTATGAGGGCTCACCGGCCGCAGGAAAGACGCTGAGCGAGATCGAACTGCGCAATAAATACCACGTCAATCTGGTGGCGGTGCGCCGGGGCGGCGAAGTTTTGTCCAATCCGGGCGGAGAAACGCAGCTTAAAGCGCGCGACGACCTCATCCTGCTGGGCAGCAGCGCGGATGTCCATAATGTTAGCCGGCAATTACTGAAAAGCGTTTAAAATAGGCATCATACGGCATAAGAGCCGAGGGCTCAGTTCTTAACGCCGCCGCGGTTATTCTTTTGCTCCGCGTATCTTTCCCGCAAACGCTGCTGAAATTCCGCAATGGCCTGCTCGTAGCCGTTGTTCATGGGTTTATACAGCTTGGTTCCCTTAAGCTCGGGGGGTAGGTAATCCTGCTCCACATAGCCGCCGAAGCTGGGCGGGTAGAGGTAGCCCTTGCCCTTGCCCAACAGCGGCCCGGCTTTGGAGTGGGAGGCATCCGCTATATGGGGCGGAACGGTAATCTTGTTCTGCTGCCGCACCAGATTCAGCGCTGCATGGATAGCCTCCTTGGCGCTGTTGCTCTTGGGCGCGGTAGCCAGATAGATGGTGGCTTCGGCCAGCGGAATGGCAGCTTCGGGCAGCCCCACGAAGTTCAGCGCGTCCACCGCGGAGGTGGCTATGACCAGCGCCATGGGGTCGGCCAGCCCGATATCCTCCGCGGCGTGTACCACCAACCGCCGCGCGATATACTTGGGGTCCTCGCCGGCTTCGATCATGGCCGCCATCCAGTACAGGGCGGCGTCGGGATCGGAGCCGCGAATGCTTTTGATAAACGCGGAGATGGTATCGAAGTGCCGGTCGCCGCTGCGGTCGTATTTGAGCAGCAGTTTCCCGCTGACCCGCTGCAGCATAGCGGCGTCGATGGTCAGGCCCTCGTCGCCATAATAGGAGTTATACATGGTGTCCAGCAGGTTTAAGGCCACTCTGGCGTCGCCCTGGCTGGCGCGTACCAGCAGCGGGAAAGCTTCATCCTCGATGGTGATTTGATATTTTCCCAGCCCCCGCTCTTTGTCACGGAGCGCATTTTTGATTATACTGATGATGCTGGATTCGTCCAGCGGCTCCAGAATGTAGAGACGGCAGCGGGAAAGCAGGGCGTTATTGAGTTCATACAAGGGGTTTTCGGTGGTAGCGCCGATGAGGATGAGGGCGCCGTCCTCTACGAAGGGCAGCAGCACATCCTGTTGCGCCTTGTTGAAGCGGTGGATCTCATCCAGAAAAAGAATGGTGCGCTGCTGATAATATTTCTGCCGGTCGGCGGCGTCGGCCGCCAGTTTGCGGATATCCGCCACTCCGGCGCTGACCGCCTTCATATATTCAAAATGGGATTTGCTGCGGTGCGCGATCACTCGGGCGATGCTGGTCTTGCCGGTGCCGGGCGGGCCGTAGAGCACAAAGGAATGGAGGCGGTCGCTGTCGATGCTGCGCCTGAGGGGAGCGCCCGGCGCCAGGATATGGCTCTGGCCGTATAATTCCTCCAGCGTGCGCGGACGCATCCGCCATGCCAAGGGCGCCGATTCATCCACGGCGGAGGCTTGTTTCAGACTGAACAGGTCGGTCATGGTGAGCGGTCTCCTTAATGTATTTTAAGTTTATTATAGCTGATTACACGGGACAAGGGAGAGTGTTTCATGAAAATAGCGGTTTTAATGAGCGGGGGAGTGGACAGCACGGTAGCCGCGGCTTTACTTAAGGAGCAGGGCCATGAACTGCTGGGGCTGACCATGCGGCAGCTAGAGGACGATAGCGCGCTTTATGCCGCCCGGACCGCGGCGGAGCAGTTGGGCATCCCGCATCACACCGCCGACTTGCGGGCGGAATTTGAACAAACCGTTATCGCCGGGTTTTGTTCGGGTTATGCTCACAGCACCACTCCCAATCCATGCGTGGAGTGTAACCGCAGCATAAAGTTCGGTTTGCTGCTGGAAAAAGCGCGTATACTGGGAGCGCACAAGGTAGCTACCGGCCACTATGCGCGGGTACAATGGGATGATGACAGTATGCGCTGGCTGTTGAAAAAAGGGCTGGATGCGCAAAAGGACCAGAGCTATTTCCTGTGGCGCTTAAGCCAGCAACAGCTAGCGCGCGCCGTGTTCCCGCTGGGTGCGCTGACTAAGCGGCAGGTGCGGCAAATAGCCGGGGCGCGCGGCATCACCGCCGCCGAATCCAAGGAGAGCCAGGAGATATGCTTTATCCGGGATGATTACCGTGAATTTTTAAGTTCCCGGCTGGATATGCCGCCGGGAGATTTTACCGATACCGGCGGCAATATACTGGGGCGACATCAGGGGCTGCATCTATATACCGTCGGTCAGCGCAAGGGATTGGGCGTTGCCGCCGCCGGCAAGCCGCGGTATGTATTGCGGCTGGAGCCGGAGAGTAATCGCGTGGTATTAGGAGATGACGAGGAGCTTTACCAGCCCGGCGTGTGCGCCGCGCAATGGAATTTCATCGCCGACGAGGCCGCCATGGCGGTGGGGCAAAGGGTGCAGATCAAAATCCGTTACACGCCCAGGCAGGTAACGGCAACCATAGCCCGGCGCAGGGAAGACGGCTTTGTGTTTGTCTTCGATACCCCCCAGCGCGCCGTGACGCCCGGCCAGTCGGCGGTCTGCTACCGCGATGATGTGACCTTAGGCGGCGGTATAATTACAAGTCCAGCTTGGCCCGGCTCAGATTTTTAGCCAGATACCACTTGCCGTCCTCGCAGTACGTATAGCCCAGTTCCTCCAGATAACGCATATGCACCATGATCATGGACTGCTCATAGATATGAAAAATTTCTTTGGGGGCCAGCAACCGTTGATAGACCGGCAGGTCATGGGCCATATCCTCAATGTCGTTCTTCCCCTTATACAGCACATCCACTACCCGCCGCTGGCGCTGAAATATGGTGTCGCGATAAGCCAGCAGTCTCTTTTGGACCTCGTCCCGAATAAAAGGCGCCCCATGCCCGCTGATGTAATAATCCGGCTTTATGTCTGCCAGCCGGTCTATCGAGGCCAGCAGCTCGGAGAGGGAGCAGCTCACGCTGGCATACCAGGGACCGAAGGTGGAAAAGTCGATGTCGATGCTGAAAATAAAGCCCTGTTCGGGAAAGAAAAAGCAGCAATGCCCGGGCGAATGCCCCGGGGTATGCAGCACCTGAAAACGCACATGGCCGGTATCAAACCACTGGTTATCGTGAATCTGGCCGTCGATGCGGGTGGGGTAGTGCCGCACCGCCTGGGCGTATATCTCGCACCACGCCGGGTCGGGGGCCAGGGTGCTGATATTGAACTCATTCAGATAGGCCTCGGTGGACTGCGCGATAGCGTGATCCCCGGCGTGCATCAGTATGCGGCTGTCCGGAAAACAGTGGTTAAACACGTAATGATCGATATGGCCGTGGGAATTCACGATTATATCCGGCGGCTGGTTAATCAGCATGGCCAGGTCTTCTTCATTGGGGCCGGTGTCCAGCAGGAAACGCTGCTCATCCTCTATGAGAACACAGTTGCAGTTACTGTAGTGAAAGCCCGGAAACTCGACCACGCGCACGTATTTATCAATCTTATGCAGCAAAATGCTCTTCCTTCCTCGTCAAGAGTATGGAAGAGCAATTCGCTGCGGTTAGTCTAACATCCTGCTTATATATCTTTTAAC
>JAUNBV010000109.1 GCA_030526885.1 Syntrophomonadaceae bacterium | reverse complement strand
GTAAAGGAGATGGCCTCCCTGGCCGGACTGGCCAAGGATTTCAGCGCCGAAAGCATCGTTTCGGCCACCCTGCCCGGCAACAATTATTCCGATAAAGTGCTGGGCGCCTGCTGGAAGGCGGATGAAGAAATAGCTCCCCGCCTGGTGGAAGCCCTGCTGGCGGGCGAGAGCATTGAGACCTGGAGCGACGCTCCCTCCAGCTATAGCTATGATCGGTCATCCAACTCCGCCAACACTACCGGCTCCACCGCCGCGGCGGAGCCGGCATCGGGTGCGGTTATACCCGAATACATAGACATCCCCGTATTGGAGGATGATGAGGACGAAGCGGGCCACGAACAGGGCGGTGAAGGCGCCGGCCTGCCGCCGGAGGATTCCGCCACCCCCGCCGGCACCGACGCCCCCGGCACAGATGATGCCGCGGCGCCGACCCACGAAAATGCCGACCCTGCTCCCGCCGACGACAACAGCGACAGCGGGCCCGAGGTGCCCGACGATTGGCCCGGCGGCCTGCCGGCTCCGCTGGAATAGAAGTCTTTTACCAAATCATGGCCACGCAACTTTTTCAGGCGGGCGGGTAAACTACCCCTAAATGAAAACATGGAGGCGTGGTTTTTGGCTTTTATGAAGAAATCTTTCGCAGCGGGGCTGCTGTTGTTGTGGGCGCTGTTCGGCTCCGGCGCGGCGATGGCGGCGGAGGACTGGTATTGCCCGTTGCCGCAGAATCAGGTGGCGGAAGTGGCGGAAGACGTGAAGGGCCATATCCCGCGCGCGGAGCGGGTGTGGATTGAAATAGACGTGGCCTTGCATACGCTGGTGTTGTATCAAGGCGATACGGAACTGAAACGCTATGATGTGGCGGTGGGCAAAAGCTCCACTCCCACCCCGCTGGGGGAATGGAAAGTGGTCAACAAGGGCGTGGACTGGGGCAGCGGCTTCGGCACGCGCTGGCTGGGGCTCAACGTCCCCTGGGGCATCTACGGCATTCACGGCACCAACCGCCCCGGTTCCATCGGCAGCTCCGCTTCTCATGGCTGCATCCGCATGCACAATTCCTCGGTGGAGGAATTGTATCCGCTGGTCCCTTACGGCACCATGGTGCGCATTGTGGAAAACGGACGCCTGTTCCCCGACGATTTTCGCCCCCGCGAGCTCAGCAAGGGGGATTCCGGGCAAAGCGTAGTCTATTTGCAGAGCCGCCTGAAGGAACTGGGCATCGTGCTGGACAACGCCGACGGGCGTTTTGGCAATATGACGGAGCTGGCCTTGAGGTATTATCAGGCATGGCATGGCCTGGAAGCGGACGGCGTTGCCGATGAGGAAGTGTACCGCGCGCTGGGAATGATTGAATAAAGCGGAAGGATTCAGGCAAATTACGGCGAAAGATATAGCAGTATCAGAACCATATAGCAGTAAAAATACAGGGTTTGAGCCCGGCATAATAAGAGCAAAGCGGGGGAGAAACATATGAAAATAGCCGTTGTGGGATTAGGCGCGGTGGGTACCGTGTACGGATGCTTGTTGAAAAAAAGCGGGCACGAGGTTTGGGGCGTGGAGTTGCCGGAGGAAGCGGCAGAAATAAAGGAACTGGGTTTTTCCGTCACCGGTCTCTGGGGACGCAAACGCGCCCAGCCCGATGTGGTGACCGACGATCTGGCCGCGCTGCGAGGGCAGGGGTTTGACCTGGTCATAGCCGCGGTCAAAGCCCCGGTGCTGGAAAGCGTGCTGGAGGGCATCGCGGCGGCTTTGGGCGCTACGGGCAAAGTATTGCTGCTGCAGGACGGTTATGGCAATTATGAGGCCGCCGCCGCCGTCATTTCACCCGACCGCATCGTGAACGGCGTACAGAGCGTGGAGATGAAGCTGCTGGAAGTGGGCGACAGCAAGGTGGTAAGCCAGGGCGAACCCCTGCGCATCGGGTCGGTGGAGGGTAAAATGTCCCCGGCTGAGCTCGAAGCCCTGGCGGCGATGCTGAACGACGCCGGCATTGAGACCACGGCGGTCACCGATATCACGGCCTGGATATGGGCCAATATAATTATCAATGCCTCCTTAGCCACCATCAGCGCGGTGGTGCAGTCGTCTTACGGCAAGCTGTTGCAGGAGAACGAGAGCAAAGTCATTGTGGACAATTCCATCAAAGAGATATTTGACTTGCTGGATAAGCTGGGCCTAAAAACCATCTGGCCCGATGCCGCCGCCTGTCAGGAGGACCTGGTGGCCGAGCGCATCGGCCTGCGCAGTATGCGCATGTCGCCCATGCTGGAGGATTTGAGGCGCGGACGCCCCGCCGAAATGGACTGGTTCAACGGCGCGGTGTGCCGTTTGGCGCTGGAAAACGGTATGCTCGCGCTCACTAACGAGATGATTCGCACCATGTTCGGCCACAAGGAAAAGCTGGGCGTGGCCGCGGTGCCGTCGGAAGGCGATAACTGAGCCGCAGGAAACAAAATCTTTAAATAAGGATGTGCTGGTGATGAAACAAGTAGTAGACGCGCGCGGGCTAAACTGCCCCGAGCCGCTGATTCTGACCAAAAAGGCGCTGGACATGGAGCAGGTGAGCGAGGTGCTGGCTATCGTGGATAACCGCGCCGCGCTGGAGAATATAAACCGGTTGATAAAGACCATGAAGCTTGCCAGCACGGTGGAGGAGAAGTTTGGCGAATACTACATAGATATCGCCAAAGAAAGCGGCATGATCACCAAGACCGAACGGCAGAAACAGCTCGGCGACACCGTTATCCTCATCAGCAGCAATCTTTTGGGGCGGGGCGACGATCAGCTGGGAGGGGGGCTGATGAAAGCCTTTCTCTATACCCTGACCCAATTTGAAGGCGAGATCGGCACCGTAATCTTCATGAACAGCGCGGTGTTGCTCAGCACCGAGGGCTCCGAAATGCTGGAGCATCTTCACACCCTGGAGGAAAGCGGGGTGGAGCTGCTGTCCTGCGGCACCTGCCTGAACTTTTATCAGCTCGAAAACAAGCTGCAGGTCGGCAGCGTATCCAATATGTACACCATCATCGAAAAAATGCTTGGCGCGGGACGGTTGATTACATTGTAGGGATAATCCCCGGTGGTTGGCGCGCCAAAGCGTATTGGGCGCCGTTGCCGGCCATAAGGGGCGGGGATTTAGGAGATGGGCATGGTGGTTGTGGGTATCGATATCGTCGATATAGAAAGGTTTACGGCGGCGGCGCGGCGCACTCCCCGTATGCTGACGCGACTGTTTACCCCGCAGGAGTTGGAATACTGCCGGCAAAAGGGCAGTCCTTATGCTTCGCTGGCCGCGCGCTTTGCCATCCGCGAAGCCTTTCGCAAGCTGCATCCCGCTTTCGTGCGGGGGCTGTCCTTTCACGATGTTTCCGTACAAAACGATGAACACGGCAAACCGGCGCTGCTGCTCACCGCCGCCGCGCGGCAAAAAGCGGCCGCCGCAGGCATTTCCGGTTTTGCCGTCAGCCTGTCGCATTCACGGTCGCAGGCCATAGCTATCGTCATTGGAGAAGGAGGTAATCCGGAATGAAAATCCTTAGCGCCGCCGAGATGAAGAGTATGGATCGTCAGGCCACCGAGCGCTTCGGCGTCCCCGGCTGTATCCTGATGGAAAACGCCGGGCGGGAAAGCGTGGAACTGTTGCGCGCCTTGAGCGAAGATGGGCTCACTGGCCTGAAAACGGTGATATTAGCCGGTAAAGGCAATAACGGCGGCGACGGCTTGGTTATCGCCCGCCATTTGCTCAATGCCGGCGCCTGTCCCCAGGTGTGGCTGATGGCCGAGGCTTCGGAGCTGGCCGGCGACGCCAAGCTCAACGCCGATATCCTGGCCGCGATGGGAGAGAGCGTCTACCCGCTGCAAAACGAGCAACAGCTTGCCGGCTTTACCCATTCCCTGCTGGACGCCGATTATATAATAGACGCCCTGTACGGCATCGGCTTCAAAGGGCGGTTGAGCGAGCTGGAAAGCCGCGCGGTGGAGCTTATCAACGCCACCGCCGCCATTGTGGTGGCTATCGATATCCCCTCCGGGATGGAGGCGGACAGCGGCACGGTTTACGACCAGGCGGTGCGCGCCGATTTCACCGTCAGCTTTGCCTGTCCCAAGCGCGGCTTTTTTAAACCCTTTGCCGCCGATTATCTAGGCCGCGTGCTGATTGCCGATATCTCCATCCCCCCTGCCCTGCGGGAGGATGAGCAGTTTCCCGATAACCTGATTACGGAAAGCAAGATACTGAAGTGGTTTGCTCCCCGCCGTCCGGAAGGGCATAAGGGCAGCTACGGCCATCTGCTGGTGGTGGGGGCATCGGACGGCATGAGCGGAGCCGTGGCCATGACCTGTCAGGCCGCGCTGCGTACCGGGGCCGGCCTGGTCACCGCCGCAGTGCCGCAATCGCTGGTCAATATCATCGATAACGCCGCCGCGGAACTCATGTGCCGCGGGTTGCCCGAGACCCGCCGCGGCGCCGCCATATCCTCCGAGGCCCTGCCCGCGCTGGAAAACCTGTTGGGTACCAGCTCGGTGTGCGTTATCGGCCCCGGCATGTCGCGTTATCGCGAGGCCAACGCCATACTCAGTTTTGTATTGAAACACTCCGGCATCCCGGTGCTGATCGATGCCGACGGGCTGAACGCGCTGGAAGGGGATACCGCCATTTTGGAAAAGCGCCAGGTGCCGCTGATACTCACCCCCCATCCCGGTGAAATGGCTCGCCTGACCGGGCTTTCCGTCCGTGATATCCAGGGCGACCGCCTGGGCGTGGCCCGTGAGTATGCGCAAAAATGGGGCGTTATATTGGTGCTCAAAGGCCAGCATACCATCGTGGCCAACCCCCACGGAGCCACCTGGCTCAACCCCACCGGCAACCCCGGCATGGCTACCGCCGGCAGCGGCGACGTTTTAAGCGGCGTTATCGGCGGCCTGACCGCGCAGGGGCTCAAACCGCTGGACGCGGCTATCGCCGGCGTTTATCTGCACGGATTGGCCGGCGACCACGCCGCCGCCGCCCACGGCCAACGCGGCCTCATCGCCGGCGACATCATCGCCGCCCTGCCCACCGTGATAAGTGAGCTGGAAAGCCGCTACGCCGCCCCGGCCAGCGGCAGCCGGTTTTATTGGGTGTAAGGGTATAGCGCCGCCATCCGCTATAATGTTTTAGACCATGACAGGGGGCAAACCGATGGCTACAGCGAACTGGAACCCGTGGCACGGCTGTCATAAACTGTCGGCCGGTTGCCAGAATTGTTATGTGTACCGCGCCGATGCGCGCCACGAGCGCGATGCCTCGCACGTGTACCTGACCCGCAGTTTTGATTTCCCCCTCAAAAAAAGCCGTGACGGCAGCTATAAGATTGGCAGCGGGAGTTTGGTGTGGACCTGCTTCACCTCGGATTTTCTGCTGGAGGACGCCGATGAATGGCGCGCCGCTGCCTGGGCCATGATGCGGCAGCGCAGCGACTGCACGTTTCTTTTCATCACCAAGCGCATCGACCGTTTTATGGCGTGTATTCCTGACGATTGGGGCGCGGGCTATCCCAATGTACAGGTGTGCTGTACGGTGGAAAACCAGGCTATGGCCGACTATCGGCTGCCGTTTTTCGCCGCGGCGCCGATTGTGCACAAGAGTATTGTCAGCGAGCCCTTGCTGGGGCCCATCGACCTGACCCCGCATCTGGGGACGTGGGTGCGGCAGGTGGTGGTGGGCGGCGAATCGGGGGAACGGGCGCGGGTATGCCGCTATGGTTGGGTGCTGGATATCCGCCGCCAATGCGTGGAGCGCGGCATACCCTTTCGCTTTAAGCAGACGGGCGCGAAATTTGAAAAGGATGGCAAGCTCTACCGCATAAAGCGCCCGCTGCAACATGCCCAGGCGCGCAAGGCGGCCATAAACTGGCCGTAATCCGGTTATCGGTTGCCTGTGCCCCTTTGGGGCACAGGCAACTAATCCCTATCCCCTATGGATTATAGGGTGCCGGCGCCGAACATCCAGCCGATGTAAAACACCACGGCGATGAAAATGACATGAGCCACCCACCAACCGGCCCTTAAAAAGTTGAAAGTACCCAAGTCATGGCCGTCTTGAGTCTGAATGCCGCTATCTTCCTGGTTTGGATCCATTGTTGTGGTCACTCCTTTCGCTCACATATCCTGATTTGTGGTGATAAAACTTGATTCTGTTTCCCTTGCGGTTATTGTCCCCTCTGCTGCTTTAATTATGTAACCCTAGCGCATTTTTGTTTTGATTTTGCAGGAGAATTGCGCATCATAATAGTATATAATCATGGATTGTGTGGTTTAGGGGAGCGACTTACCGGTATGGGGTTGGGCGCTTGGGCGCCCGCCGGGGGCATCACCCCTTTACACGCTATTGGAGGTATTTATATGCAGCCGGAATATCAGGACATAAGCATCGATAAGAACGGTAAATGGTTTTTTGGCCAGGCGGAGATGTTTCGCCGCAATATCCTCAATATATTGGCCAAGAATATTGAACGGGATGACGAGGGCAACTGGTTTATCGTCATGGGGCAGGAGCAAAACCCGTTGCTCGTGTCCGACGTGCCCTTTAC
>JAUNBV010000108.1 GCA_030526885.1 Syntrophomonadaceae bacterium | reverse complement strand
CTTGATATCGTTGAAACCAACCGTAAACGCATACCCCGGCTGTATCCCCGGTGGACCGATTTTAACTATCACGATCCGGGCATCACGTTTATGGAACTCTTTGCCTGGTTGAAGGAGGTACAGCAATACCATCTGGATCAGATTGGGGTACGCAATTACATAAAGTATTTGAAGCTGTTCGGCATGGAGCTCAAGCACCGTCAGCCGGCCCGTACGCTGGTAATGATCCGGGGGCAAAACCGGGACTTCATGCTGGAGCGCGGGGTTCCGCTTTCCGCCGGCGGCATCGTATTTGAAACCGCCCGCGGTGAGCAGATGTGCAAGGCGGTCATCGAGGATATCTGCTCTATTTCCGGCGAACAGAGGATAAGCGTGCGCGGACAGTTGGGCAGCGATGCTGGAAAGCTGTCGTTTCCGGTGTTCGGACGGGAACCGGCGGTAGGGGATAGCGTAAACATAGCCTTCAGCGATGCGCTGCCCGCAGGAAAAACCTTGCGCTTTTATGTGGAGGTAGCCGATGATCATCGCATTCCGCGTAATCCTATAGGCGAGGCCGACTTTTACCCGCTGGCAGAGCTTAAGTGGGAATACTTAAGCGTGGCCGGTTGGCGTGAGCTTACCGTTACCAGGGACGAGACCTGGCAGTTCATCGAGAGCGGCCGGATAGAGTTCATCCTGCCGGAGGCGATGGCGCCGTCGCCGGAAGATGGCTGGTGCTGGATACGGGCGGTGTTATCCCGGGCCGAATATGAAGTGGCGCCGGTATTGCACAGCTTATTCTTAAACATGGCCGAGGTGAGCCAACAGGAAACCCGCTCATTATACGAAGATTTTGCGCTGGACACCGCCGGCGGGGTGCAGGAAATAGTGGCGGAGAGTTATCTGGCCAAACATGGACTGGTCAAGATATTTGCCGATATTGATGACGGTTGGCAGGAGATTGAAGAATTTACTGCCGTATCGCGCGATAAGGAAGGAATTACCGCTTTCCGCTTCACCCTCCCCCAAGGGACGGGGAAGGTCAGGCTGGTTTGTTATCAGCCCGAATTTTCCCTGAAACGGCTGGCGGGGGAGGCTTACGGTTTTCCCTGGCAGGAGTTTGATTTAGAGGCCACCGATATACTATACGACAGTCTGGCTATCATGGTGGAGGAAGCGGACAGGCCCGGGTTTTATACCGACTGGTACAAGGTGATCGATTTTGACGCTTCCGGGCCGGAAGACAGACATTATACTTTTTATGAAGACTCCGGCTTGATATGCTTCGGTGACGCCGAGCACGGAATGGCGCCGGAAGGAATAATCAACCTCATTGGTTTTGCCACCAGTTTGGGGCGGGCCGGCAACATAAAGGAAGGCAAAATAAACCGCTTGGTCAACGCGGATATATCTGCGGAAGTAATAAACCTGTCTCCCGCGGCGGGGGGCAAGGACCCTGAAACTCTAAACGAAGGCTTCAGGCGCTTTCGGCAGGATATACGCGAGGTAGAGCGAGCCATCACCTATCGGGATTATGAAGATTTAGTCCGCCGTACGCCGGGCTTGATGATCAATAATTGCAAAGCCATACCGGTATCTCTGATACCCCGCCGTGACGGCAGTTTGGACGAAAACGCGGTCTCGGTAGTGGTGCAGCCCTACACCAACGCAATGGTGCAAAAGCTTAATCCCGCCTATGAGGAAAACATCTACCGGCAGTTGGGCGGAAGGCATTTAATCGGTACCCGTATCAACGTATTATCGCCGGAATACGTAGGCATCGACATCTTTGTTGAGATTGCGGTCAAACCATACTATCGCGATGCCCGGGAGCGCATCGAGGAAGTGGTCAATGGTTTTTTTGCCAGCGGGGTGGGCGATTTTGGCGGCACCATCTATTACAGCACCATATATGGGCTGCTGGACACGCTGGATTGCGTAGAGGAAATCCGTTCGCTGGCCATTGATGCCCAAGGCAAAGGCATAACCAGGACTCTGAACGGGGATGTGATGCTGCCGCAAAATGGCATTGCCTACATGAAGGCGGCGGAATACGTCATAAGCACGGCTGAATAGAGGTGAAGCAATGAGAGAGCGGTTAAAATACTTTGTATTCAACAAGGAGAGCGATTTTAGACGGGGCTGTGCCTACAATATCGCTATTTCTCCCGAGGGCATAAGCATAGCCGATCTGCAATCAAGCGATATGGGGACCTTCTTTTCCAGACTGTTGGACAGCCGGGAGAAAGAAACGGTCTGGCATCGCATGGTAGTAGACTATACCAGCGTAGGCGAGTCCTCTATCAGATACACATTTTACAGCAGTGAACGGCGAGTGGTCGACATTGAAGGAACAATGGTAGATTTGGGCGATTATCTGGCCGATGCAAGTATCGACGCTTACACCAAGGGCAAAACCTTGGAGGCGTTTCGTATGAAAACGGCGCTGGCCCACGGTGATATGCTCCTGCACGAAGTACAGGGGCGGTATTGCTGGCTTAGGGTGGAGTTTTTTGGCCAAGGTGAGGATACCCCCCTGATCAGCAAAATAAAAATCTATCTGCCCAAGCAGTCATGGCTGGAATACCTGCCGGAGATATATCAGCACGATGTAAACAGTAAATCGTTTGTTGAGCGTTATCTGGGCATTTTCCAATCCCTGTATCAGGACTTGGAATATCAGATAGATAATGTAACCGGTTATTTTGACCCTGATGTGGCCCAACGCGATTTTTTGGACTGGCTGGCCCAATGGATTCAGATCGAGGACGGTTACATATGGACGGAGGAACAACTGCGGTATCTCATCAAAAATGGGTTGCGCATGTTCAAGCAGCGCGGCACCCGTGATGCCGTGTCTGACATAGTGGAGCTTTATACCGGCGAAAAACCTTACATCGTGGAACGCTATCAGCTCGACCGCTATATCGGGGAGGCCAAGATCGCCGCGCTGGTTAGCAGGTTATATGGCGAGGATTCCTATATGTTTACTATAGTCGTCAATGAAAACAGCGTTCCTTCGGTTAAGGAATACAAGACCCTGCTGAAGATCATCGACACGGCCAAACCGGCGCACATGGAAGCCAATGTAGTGGTGCTAAAGCCCTACATATTCCTGGACCGCTATTCTTATCTCGGGATGAACAGCGTGCTGGGTCAGTATAGGCCGGTGCACTTGGACGGATTTTCAGCCGTACCCCTGACCAGCGTTGTCGATGATTATCGGCAACATGAGATACAAGACATAATGGAACCGCAATAAAGCAAAAGAAAGGATGAGCGAGTTGAAAAATCTAAAGTATTTTCCCTTTGAGCGCAATCGATATTTCTATGGGAAGTTGTTGACGGTAGACGACTTTGAGACCGAACAAAAATATATGAATGACAAGAGGAGGATGATCAACCGCTTCCTGATGGGCACCGGGGTAGTGTGCGGCATGAACGTGGTGCGGGTGGATGATACTACCATTTCGGTGGAAATGGGCATGGCCTTAGACTTCTCCGGCCGTGAAATCGTGATCGAAGCCCCCATGATCAAGCGGCTGTCAATGATCGAAGGTTTTGACAGCAACTTCGACGAGAATTCCAATTACATGTACTTATGCCTGGAATACGCGGAAAAAGAAAAAGAACCGGTGCACAGCATCACCAGCACCAATGTAAGGCGCGCCGACGAGGTGGAACACAATAAATATATGGAGAACTACCGCTTATTCCTGACCAGTCAGGAACCGGAAAACGAGGGTTTCACCATCGCCAACTTCTATCAGGACACTAAAACGGTTTATTGGGGCAACGGGCTGCGCATCAAACAGACCATACCCCGTTACATTCAGACCGGGGACACGTTTGAAATGACGGTAGTGGTGGAAAACATGGGGCAGCAACAGCCCATCTCCTTTGACTACGATTTGATCCTGACCTGTGTGCAGAATAAAGGGCAGCACCATCTCAGGGTGCATTTTGATGAGAAGGAACACGCCAAGGCGGGACGCTACCAGTTGCGCTATGAGCTGGATGCGATGTCGGTGGTGGATACCCAGGGAGTGGTGGCAGTGCAGCCGGACAGCTTTGTGCTGACTATTGGCGAGCGCGAGGTAAGCGCCCGCGCCCAGTGTGAAAACGTCACCGACATTATCGCCGGCAACGCCAAACGGGAGTTGATGAAACGCTATTACAACGGAGCTATGGAGGATATCGTCAAGAACACCTTCCAGCAGAGTATATATTTGGCTAAAATTGCGGTCATTCGGGCCGCCAGCACTTATGTGATAGAGAATATTGAAACCATGCCCTTTAAACAGTTTGTCTTCAATAACTCCCTGGCAGCGGCCTTGAACGATATTGAAATTGATGAAATGGAACGCCTGCAGATATCGGGGGGAGCAGGCTTTAGCACTGGCGGGGCCAATATCAGCAGCGTTGACGATCCTGCCAAAGGCATCCAAATCATTGCCACCGGCTCCGTGGTTTTGGATTTGGGTATCGGCGGCGCCGCCGGCCAATGCTTTTACAGCGAGACCATCACCCACGGCCTGGGCTTGGGGCCGGTGCATATATCATTGGCGCAGGCGCAGAGCGTAAGCGAGGACAGCGATCTCTTTTACGGCTCACCGGATATCTTCCGGCCCGACGATCAAGTACCTCAGGTTAGCCTGGCGGCGCGGGTCAACGTCAAAAGCGGAACCTTCCAAATCGGCGCCAAAATGCTGGCCGCTTCCAGTGTGCGGCGGCTGAAAGTGAACTGGACCGCCTTGCGGGATCCGAAGGAAAGCATGAAAGAAGTGGTGATGCGGCGCATATTTGTCAAACCCGATGTAGCCAACATAGAAGTGCGGGAAACCTGCTATTTTGAGGCGGCGTTTGTTAACATGCCGGAAACCCTCATCAAATGGAGCGTAAAAGAAGAAAACGGCGGTTCCATCAATGCTAACGGCATGTACACCGCACCCAATATCCCCGGAGTATATGAAATCATAGCGGAAAGCACCAATACACCGCCGGTCAAAGCCTCCACCTATGTGGTGGTGCGCGACAGCAAACCGGAAGAAGCATAATCATTACGACGGATGAGGTGGCGTCATGGTGATCCAAACCCTTGAACGCAGATACCATATCATACAGGTGCTGGAAACCACCAGCACCGTGGAAATAATGCAGTGTCGGGAGCTTACGGAGGATAAAAACGAGCTCAATACCCTGATTCGCCTTAAAAGCCCGGCCGCTATGCAGGCGGTTATCCCCCTGCTGGTGGAGCAGCAATCCAACCAGGCTTTTGAGGACTTTGTGGAGTGTTTTTCGCAGGGCGGCGATTTTTATCTTATTTTTCGCTACCATCCCTACCCGCCGTTGCGTCGGGCGCTTAGGGGTGAGCGTTATATGCTGGTGGAGCGATTAGAAATCGCTAAAAGCCTGCTTTCCCGCATGACCCTGCTCAACATGCCCGCCTGCATTCAACTGGAGGCCTTGCGTGAACGCAATTTGGTGGTGGATGACTCGCTCACCGTCCATTTTAACTATTATCTGACCCAATTCCCGGAGTATGCCCATATTGATATCACCTGGGTGCAGAGGGCACTGGCGGAGAACATAGAGCTGTTGTTTCCCGAGGAATTAAAATCACAAACCGAACCCAGGCTCAACCGGTTCCATGAACAACTGGAAGCGCAGGCTTACCGCAGTTATATCGAAATCTACGGCGAGTTTGACCAAATCTATTATCCCATGAAGCTGTTGCTGGAACAAACGCCGGAGGAACCGCAGGGCTTTTTGTTCCGGCTGTGGGCAAAAATCAAGGCCATGGCCCGATATGCCAAGCCCGCCTTATTTGTAGCCATCGTCGGCGTAGCCTTTATTTACCTGATATATACCATGACCACGCCGGCCTCCCCATCCACGATGGGCTCAGAAATCGATCAAATAGGCACGGTCACCATCAGGGAGTAAGATTTGTCAATCCCTTTAGCCCACCAAACGGAGGTAAGGAGAAGCGAGCATGAGTGATCCGACGAAATTCCTGAAAACTTCATCGCAGCGGCTGTCGCGTATCATTACTCAACCATTCGTTACGGCCGGGCGTAAAATAAAACAAAAGACCAATATCAACAACGTTACCACCAAAGTTATGGGCGACGTCCGCAAGGGCTGGCAGAAACTAATGAAGGGCAAGCCTGCCAGCTGGAAGGATTACGTGGCCATCGGGGATTACTACGTAGCGAAAAAAGTCATCATCATAGCGGTTATCCTGATACTGGTGTTGCCCATACTCTATCTGAAATTTTTGCAGCCGATGCTGGTGGCCAACTTTTTTACTAAAACCATGTACATAAACGAACCCCTGGCTTTGGCTTATACCGGTAAAGTAGAATTGCTGACCGCCCGCAACGATGCATTGATTTTTAAGGGGCGCCTTGAGGACGGGCGCATCAACGGTCAGGGTACGCTTTACGATTACGTCGGCAATCTGGTCTACAGAGGCGAATTCAAAATGGAGATGTACGAAGGGGCCGGGGAGAGCTATTATCCCAACGGACAAGTGCAATATAAAGGCAGCTATAAATCCAATCAATATGAAGGCGACGGCTATTTGTACCGGGAGGACGGAGTGCTGCTGTACGAAGGTTCTTTCCGGCAGGGGCAGTACAGCGGATTGGGCAAGGAGTATTATGCCAATGGCCGAATGCGTTACATAGGAGAGTTTGCCA
>JAUNBV010000107.1 GCA_030526885.1 Syntrophomonadaceae bacterium | reverse complement strand
TTCAAGGAATCGCGGCGTCCGCATCCGTTGGAGCAGCAGGGCTCGTTGCTGGATGCGATCGGCCGTGAGCGGCGGCTGTTAGAGGAGCTTAGGGGCGAGGCCAATCTGGTTGTGGATACGTCTGATTTGGGGCCGCGCGAGCTGCGGGATAAATTGATTGGGGTTTACAGCGATGACGAGGAGGGTTTTACGGTCAGCATCACTTCCTTTGGCTTTAAGGCGGGTATTCCTATGGACAGCGATATCGTGATGGATGTGCGGTTTTTGCCGAACCCTTTTTATCACCCCGAGATGAAGCATTTGACCGGCATTGATCAGCCGGTAATAGATTTTGTGATGAGCTCGGAAGCGGCACAGATCTTTGCAAAGCAGTTTATGGATATGCTTAAGCTCCTGATCCCGTATTATGTCAAGGAGGGCAAGACGAATCTGGCGGTGGCGGTGGGGTGCACCGGAGGGCAGCACCGTTCTGTGGTTTTAGCAAATCATTTGGCGCGCATGTTGGGGCAGCAGGGTCATACGGTGCTGTTGCGGCATAGGGACGTAGCCCGGCATAAAATAAAAGCAGTGGTCACCATTTGAGCGTGGCGGCCACGAATAGTTTTAACGGAGGCAGGTTGCAATGGCGCGAAAATGCCAACGCATTGTTGTAATTGGCGGCGGTACCGGCTTGGCGGTACTGCTCAAGGGTCTTAAAAAATATGATGCGGACATAACCGCTATCGTTACTGTATCCGATGACGGCGGCAGTTCGGGACGGCTGCGCAGCGATATGGGCATGCTGCCCCCCGGCGACATTCGCAATTGCCTGGTGGCGTTGGCAGAGACGGAAAACCTTATGGATCAGGTTTTCCAGTATCGATTTCGTCACGGAGAGGGCATAGAGGGGCATAATCTGGGCAACTTGCTCTTAGCGGCGCTTACCGATATTTCGGGCGGCTTTGTGAGCGCCATAGAGGAAGTGAGCCGGGTGCTGGCGGTGCGGGGGCGGGTATTGCCCTCTACTCTAGAGATGGTGGAGTTGCACGCAAATATGCGGGACGGCGCAACGGTGAGCGGCGAAACCGCTATTCGCAGTTATCCGTCGCCCATCGAACAAATACGCCTGTTGCCGGAGGACTGCCGGCCGGTGCCGGCCAGTTTGAAGGCTATCGAGCAGGCCGATATCATCGTGCTGGGGCCGGGCAGCCTTTACACGAGCATTATCCCAAATCTGCTGGTACACGGGGTCAGCGACGCCATCATCAAGTCCTCGGCCCTTAAGATTTTCGTCAGCAATATCATGACGGAAAAAGGGGAGACGGATGAGTTTGACGCGCTGCAGCATTTGCAGGTCATACAAAGCTATGCCAGTAAACCCTTCATTGACTGCGTAATCGTGAACAGCGGCGGTATTGACGGGGAGCGTTTAGATCGCTATCAGCGGGAGGAGGCACGCCCGGTGCGGCAGAATATTGAGGAGCTGCGGGTGTTGGGGGTGCGGGTGCTGGACCGCGACCTGGTTTCGGCCGATGAGGTAGCGTGGCATGATTCCGACAAGTTGGCGGCGTTGATCATGGAACTGGGGGAGGCGGCACAATGAGCTTTTCCAACCAGGTGCGCAATGAATTGGCGCGTATTATTCCGGAAAAGGAATGCTGCTGTAGGGCGGAGCTGTCAGCCCTTTTGGTCGGCCGCGGGGAACTGATATCAGGGGCTGGGGCACAGGATTTTATGTCCCAAGAGGATGCGCTGGCGCAGGTGCCAAATGGGTACCGCGAGCTGAGGTTCAGCGCCGACAACCCCATTATCGTACGCAAGGTGTATCGGCTATTGCGCCGCCTGTATAACTGGCAACCCTCGGTGGGGCAACAGACGGAACGGCGTTTCAATCGTAGCCGCACCTTTTCCCTGGAGTGCCTGCTTAATGAGGAGCAGTTGGAGCAGTTGGGACAAGTGGTTTCCTATGGTAATCAGTATGAGATTAGGCGTCAGGTGAACAATAAGCTGGTATCGCGTCAGTGTTGCCGCCGCGCCTATTTGCGCGGCTTTTTTATCTGCCACGGCTTTGTCAGCCGACCGGAGGGCAACTACCACCTGGAGCTGATCGTAGAGGACGGTCGCATGGCCACCGATTTGCAAAAGCTACTGAGCGCCATGGGCGTATCCATGCGGCGTAGCGAGCGCAAGGGGCAGCTTATCCTCTATATCAAAGACGGCGAGCAGATCGTGGATTTCCTGCGCGTAGTAGAGGCCAACAACGCTTTACTGGAATTTGAAAACGTACGCATTTTAAAATCCATGCGCAATAGGGTCAACCGGCAGGTGAACTGCGAAAACGCCAATTTGGACAAAACCGTAAATGCGGCGGTGCGGCAGGTAGATCTGATTCAGCTTCTGCTGCAGAAAAAAGGCATCAAATGGTTACCGCAACAGCTACGGGAGGTGGCTGTCCTGCGGCTGGACAACCCAGATGCTACGCTCAAGGAGTTGGGACTTTTGATGGAGCCACCTCTGAGCAAGGGCGGCATGGCATACCGTATGCGCCGATTGGAGGCTTTGGCGGAACAGGAACTCGTCGCAGGCGAGGATGTGGAATAACCGGCGAAGGGAGAGCGAGCCGTTGAAGTTCGAGCAGGATCTTTATCTGGAACAACAGCAAAAGCTGCTGATGACGCCGGAACTGCGCCAGGCTATTGCAATCCTGCAGATGTCGGTGCAGGAGTTGAAGGATTTCGTGCAACAGCAGATTGTTGAAAACCCGTTGCTAGAAGAAAAAGAAGCCGTGTGCGACGAAAGCGACGAAGTTCCTGCTGCTCCGTCGCCTAAAGTGGAGGATTGGGGCGAATTTTTGGACGGACGGGAGAGCGGTGAGGTATACGGAGAAAGCGCGGACAGCGGTGAGGAGGTGTACCCCGAGCGCTTGCCTTCGCTGTACGAGCATCTTTATTTTCAGTGGCACATGATAAGCGGGGACCCCGAAGTTACCGCCATCGGAGATTATCTAATCGGCAATCTGGATACCGCCGGATACCTCGCCCTTTCCGTGGAGGAAGTGGCGCAGCGCATGAACGCTGTGCCTGAGCGGGTGGCTACGGTGCTGGAACAGATACAAACCCTGCATCCTCACGGGGTGGGCGCACGCGACTTAACCGAATGCCTGCTGATCCAACTCGAGCATTACGGGCGGGATGATGCCGTCAACCGCCAACTCGCAGAGCACCATCTCACAGACATCGCCCGCGGGCGCATGAACCAACTGGCCGGCATCCTGAAGGTAGGCGTGAGGGAACTCCAGGAACGATGTGATTTCATCCGCTCGTTAGATCCCAAACCGGGGCTGCAATACAGCAATGATGATGCGGTAAAATACATTATTCCCGACGTAATCGTAGAAAAAATTGCAGGAGAATATATCGTAACCTTGAACGAAGCCGGCTTTTCGGGGCTAGTTTTGAACCGCATGTATAAGGACATGCTACGCTCCCCCGAAGCCTTCAACGCTGAGACGAGACAATATCTCGAAGAAAAAGCCAATGCGGCCGTGTGGGTAATACGCAGTATCGACCAGCGCCGTGATACCCTGTATAAAGTAGCCCGCTGTATCGTCGATTTACAGCGGGATTTTCTTGATTACGGCCCTCGCCGCATGCGCCCCCTCACCCTGAAACGGGTGGCGGAAGCTGTGGGTATGCATGAATCGACCATCAGCCGCGTCACCGCCAATAAGTATATGCAGACCCCGCGCGGTGTGTTGGAGCTAAAGTATTTTTTTAGCAGCGAGGTCAGCGTGGACCCCGAAGGTATGGAGGAAGCACTGTCCTCGCGCAGCGTCAAAGACGCCATTCGCCGTCTGATTGCAACCGAGCCCCCGTCGTCGCCGCTGTCGGATCAAAACATCGTGGACAAACTCGCCGCCGATGGTATAAATATTTCCCGCCGCACCGTGGCTAAGTACCGCAATGAGATGGATATACCCGTAGCTGCCGCCAGAAAGAGATACTGATATAGGCTTGAGGGGGGCCTGATGCGCCGGCTCCGCTGGCGCAGACTCTTGAGAGTGATTCCATGTTTAGTAAAAGGTAAAAGGGTATTTTGCTATTAATAGAGTATAATAATGGTGAGATAACGTGCGAAAAGCAACAAGATGAAGGGATGATAACATGAGCATTAAACTGGCGATCAACGGATTCGGGCGTATCGGACGGTTGGTGGCGCGGACGGCATTAAGGCGTGATGACATGGAACTGGTAGCGGTCAACGACCTTGGTGATATCGAAGCCACCGCACATTTGTTGAAATATGATTCCATTCACGGCACCTGGCGGGAGGATATACAAGTGGTTGGCGACAGCCTTAAAGTTGGCAGCAAAAGCTTTAAGGTGTTGTGTGAGCGCAATCCCGAAAACCTGCCCTGGCGTGAGTTGGGAGTAGATTATGTGATTGAGGCCAGCGGGGCTTTTCGAACCCGTGACAAAGCAGCGCTACACCTGCAGGCAGGGGCCAAAAAAGTTATTATAACCGCCCCCGGCAAAAAAGTCGATTTCACCGCTGTTATGGGCGTAAATGAGGAAAATTACGACCCGGCGCAACACCATATCATTTCCAACGCCTCCTGCACCACCAACTGTTTGGCTCCGGTAGCCAAGGTGCTGATGCAGGAATTTGGTATCGTGCGCGGTGTGATGACCACCATTCATTCCTTTACCAACGATCAGAAAGTGCTGGATATGGCCCACAGCGACCTTAGGCGCGCCCGCACCGCCTCTATGTCTCTCATTCCCACCACTACCGGCGCTGCTTCCGCAGTGGGCGAGGTGTTGCCGGAGTTAAAAGGCAAGCTGGATGGCTTGGCTATCCGCGTGCCCACCCCCAATGTTTCGCTGGTTGACCTCACCGTGGAGCTTCAGAAAAATACCACGGCGGAAGAGATTAATGCTGCCTTTCGTAAAGCGGCCGACGGGGAGCTGAAAGGCGTATTGAAATATACCGAGGAGGAATTGGTGTCTCGTGATTACAACGGCGAGGAACACAGCGCGGTAGTGGACGCACCGCTGACCATGGTGATGGACGGCAATCTGGCGAAAGTTATTGCCTGGTATGATAACGAATGGGGTTATTCCGTGCGGGTAGTAGATCTGTTGGCTTATCTCGCATCGAAAGCATAGAATCGGCGTGTAACGAGAAAGGCGGCGACGGTCTTGAAAAGAATAAAGGACATGGATGTTAAGGATAAGCGCGTACTGGTACGCGTGGATTTCAATGTTCCCATGGACGACGAGGGAAACATTATCGATGACAACCGTATTCAAGCGGCGCTACCCACTATTCGGCTGTTACAGGCAGCCGGAGGGCGCATTGTGCTTATGAGTCATCTGGGGCGCCCTAAAGGCGAGCGCAAGGAGCAGTTCAGCTTGAAGCCGGTAGCGGCGCATCTCGCCGGACTTATGGGGCAGGAAGTAAAGATGGCCCCCGACTGTATCGGAACGGAAGCCGAGGCCATGGCCGCCGCGCTGAAACCGGGCGAAATCCTGCTGCTGGAAAACCTCCGCTTTCATAAAGGGGAAGAAAAGAACGAACCGGGGTTTTGCCAAGCATTGGCTCGTCTCGGTGACGCTTATGTCAACGACGCTTTCGGTACCGCGCACCGTGCCCATGCTTCGACCGCCGGTGTGGCGGATTATTTGCCCGCCGCCGCCGGCTTGCTGCTGGAAAAAGAAGTTACCATGCTGCGCACCGTGCTGGAGCACCCTGAACCTCCGCGCGTAGCCATCATGGGCGGAGCCAAGGTGGCCGACAAGCTCGGCCTGATCCGAAATCTTCTGCATAAAATGGATGTAATACTGTTAGGCGGAGGCATGGCCAATACTTTTATCAAGGCGCAGGGACATGAGATAGGGCGTAGCCTGTGTGAACACGACATGCTGGAGGAAGCCCGCCGTATTATGGCAGATGCGCCGCAGCAGAGCGTGGATTTGCTGCTGCCGGTGGATGTGTTGATCAGCGCCGAGGTATCGGAGGAAGCGCCGGTGCAGGTGGTGGGCGTGGATCAAGTGCCTGCCGACATGATGATAGTGGATATCGGACCCCGTACCTGCAAAATATATAGTGAACAAATAAAAAGAGCCCATACCATCCTGTGGAACGGACCCATGGGTGTATATGAGCATCGCTCCACCGCGCAGGGAACCAATCAAGTAGCCCTGGCTATCGCCGATGCCGATGCCGTAAGCGTCATCGGGGGAGGGGACTCCGCCGCGGCGGCAATCAGCCTGGGGTTGGAAGACCGCATAACCCATATTTCCACCGGCGGAGGCGCCACGCTGGAATTTTTGGAAGGGCTGGAAATGCCCGGAGTGCAGTCCTGCGAGTATGATGACAAACTTTACGTATCGTCGCCGGCGGAATCGCAAGTATTCGTGGTTAATGCTGAATAAGGCGCGGCACGCCGCCATGGGAGTATGGGGGCTAAAGTATCATGAAATCCCAAACGTGATGGCTCCGGAGCCATCACGTTTGGCGTATAATTAGGAATTATTTGCCCTGTTTTTCTGCTATAACAGCGACGGCGGCATTTTTCCTTACGCTGGAGATGCCTTTTAGGCAAGCCGCTTTTTGTTTGTAGCCTTCGGAGGTAGCAATGATTTCACCATTGGCGGCCTTCAGACTGAAACGGTATTCGCCGCGGCTGTCGCGAGACACCTCAAACTTTGCCTTGCGGCCGTATTTAC
>JAUNBV010000106.1 GCA_030526885.1 Syntrophomonadaceae bacterium | reverse complement strand
GTAAGGCAACGGACTTTGACTCCGTCATTCGTTGGTTCAAATCCAGCCACCCCAGCCAAAATTTATGGGTCATTAGCTCAGTTGGCAGAGCACCTGACTTTTAATCAGGGTGTCCGGCGTTCGAGTCGCCGATGACCCACCAAAACTTATTCACGCTTTTGGTCTCGGCCAAAAGCGTTTTTTCAAGACAAAAAACACGCGGCTTTTAAAACTAATTCCGCTTTTCCCGCTCTGTATAACAGATTTCCCTGCTTTTTCTCAATTGTTTAGTTAAAATTCCGAGGCAGAACAGTATAATATAAGTGAGGTATTGCCCTACGAGGCCAATCAAAAATCGTAGAATATTTTAGGATGAACTATTGAGGAGGGAAAACCGTGACAAAAGCACTGATTACCTACTTTTCCCCCACCGGCACCACCGCCCGGGCGGCGCGCACCCTGGCCGGGACGGTGGGGGGCGGTAGTTACTCAGCAACGGGCATACTGTATGGGTTGGTCCTCTCGGCGGGGGATTCTTCTGGAGGAGGTTCATCCGCATGATGATAGGATGGCGGAAACAGGTTCTGCAGCAGGCCGGAGACGCTGAAACTGGTGTGGATATCACAGTATTCCGTTGGGATTCTATCTGGGTCCACGCTGTCTGGCTTGGCGTTTACCAGCGCCACGTTTATGGGACCTGGGCAGTAACGGGTGGACAGCAGGCGGGATTCGGAACATATTTCGCTTAACACCACATTGTTTACGGTATATTCTTCAATGATACAGTTTTCGGGGCAGATGTCCGAAGGAAGTTTACCGGACTTGCAACACACCCGTGCCGTAGTGATGTTTTCGGGCATATTAAAAGCTCCGTGATCGGTGACCCCTTCATGGGCTTTGGTCATCAGTGCCTTGAACATCCTGGCCGGATAGGAACTGCCATATACCTTATTCATCGTGAAGTCCTCATCATAACCCATCCATACCGCGCAGGCGTATCGGGGAGTAAAACCGCAGAACCAGGAATCGCGGTATTTCTCCGAGGTACCGGTCTTGCCAGCGGTAGGAACTCCCTGCACCTTGGCGCTGGTTCCGGTGCCGGCGGAGGTCACCGTTTGCAGCATGCTGGTCATCAGCCATGCGCTGTCCTGCCGCATCACCCGGCTGGGATGGACGCTGTACTCATATATGGTTTTATTGTTGATGTCGGTTATTTTACTGATCAAATAGGGTTCGTTATAGATGCCGGTATTGGCTATGGTTCCGTAAGCGATGGCCATTTCCAAGGGATTGGTGCCGACCGTCAGGCTGCCCAGCGACAGAGGAGAAAGGCTAAGGTCATTGGAATTACCGGTGTCCACCAGGGTAAGCCCCAGCGCCTTACCCATATTATACGCATTTTTTACCCCCAGATAGTCCAGCATCTGGATAGCATAAGTATTGACCGAGTACTGCACGCCGGTGCGCATGGTAATGATGCCGCGATGACTGTCGTCATAATTCTTGGGCTGCCATTCGGTGCCGTTGATTTCATAAGTCAGCGGGGAATCGTCAAACACCGTATAGGGCATGACGCCCATCTCCAGAGCGGTGGAGTAGACGGTGAGGGGTTTTATGGTAGAGCCGGGCATACGATGAGACTCAACCGCCCGGTTAAAGCCGCGCTGCGCGGTATATTCACGACCGCCAATCAGGGCCTTGACCCCACCGTCGCTGTGGTCTATCACAGTAAAAGCCGCTTGGATATCGTCTCCGTTAGGGCTTTTTTGATTGGGGAAATTGGCCGGGTCGGTGAAGTAGTGCTCCGCAAAGCCCTGTACGTCAGCATCCATATTGGTATAGATCTTGAGTCCGTTGCGATAAAGCGCCGATTCCGCATTATCCTCGTAACCGGGGGTCAGGCTCAGCACATCGATAGCCTCTGCGATAACCGCGTCTATATAATAGCCGTATTGCTTGCTGACCGTGGTTGAAGTATTGGCTTCCGCCAGCACCGGTTCCTCTTCCCAGGCAGCGTCAGCCTCTGCTTGCGTGATATAGCCCATTTCCACCATATTATTCAGCACCAGCCTCTGCCGCTTGCGGCATGCCTCGTAATTATCGGCCAGGTCATAGTAATTGGGCCTCTGTACCTTACCGGCCAGCATGGCGCATTCGGAAAGCGTGAGTTCGGAAGCGCTTTTGCCAAAGAAGGTGTTGGCGGCGGCCTCGATGCCGTAACAGTTTACGCCGGCGCGGGAGCCGAAGTAAATGATATTGATATACATGGTAATGATCTCTTCTTTGGAGTAAACGGATTCTATTTTAAAGGCCAGCAGCATTTCCTTGACCTTGCGGTCCCATTTTTTGTCGAAGTAGAGGAAGGCATTGCGCGCCAACTGCATGGTGATAGTGCTGGATCCCTGACCGGTCATGTCGCGGTTAATGACGTTATACACCATCGCCCGGGCGATACCCTTGGGATCTATGCCGTGGTGGCGTTTAAAATTTTGATCCTCGATGGCGATGAACGCATTGACCAGATCGGTCGGGATATCGTCATATTTGAGCTGGTTGCGCAGTTCGCCGCCGTACAGGCGCGAAACGACTTGTCCGGAATCATCATATATCAGGGAACTGTTGTCGCCCGCTAACTGGGACGGATCGAATTCCGGCAGATCATGAGCGGCGCGCGCTATCAGCACCGTGGCCGCCCCGGCGCCCACCAGCGCCAGCAGCAGGATCATGGCCAGCACCAGCTTTAATAAGTTGCCGCCGTTTTTCTTCTTTTTCTTTGTAGCCTTTGTTGCCATTTTGTTTTATCCTCCGGGTAGTAACATAAACCAATACGCCTGAAGGCGATATTTATTACACAAAAACGATTTTACTATGAAATTGAATAAAACACAAAGGGAGTTTTCAACAATTGATTATTGCGGGTGCCTTATGCTATTATTTCCTTATTAACAAGGAGGCATGCAACGATGGAAAATAGTATTGCAAACAAGGTTAGAGAGCAGATGGCGGTCATAGAGCGCGGCGTGACTGAGCTTATCCCCCGCGAGGAACTGATAAAAAAGCTGGAAAAGTCGCTTAACACCGGCCGGCCGCTAATCGTAAAGCTGGGCCTAGACCCTACCGCGCCCGACATCCATCTGGGACATACCGTAGTTTTGAACAAACTGCGGCAATTTCAGGAGCTGGGCCATGAGGTACATCTCATCATTGGGGATTATACCGGACGTATCGGCGATCCTTCCGGCAAATCCGAGACCCGCAAGCAGCTTACGCAAGAGGAAATAGAATACAATGCCCAAACATATAAGGAACAGATTTTTAAGGTATTGGACGAGGAGCGCACTATCATCCATTTCAACAGTGAATGGCTGGCGCCTATGAATCTGGCTGACATTCTGAACCTGACCGCCAAATACACCGTGGCGCGCATGTTGGAACGCGATGATTTCGAAAAACGCTACAAGAACGGGCTGCCCATCGGAGTGCATGAGTTCCTGTATCCGCTGATGCAGGGCTATGACTCGGTGGCCTTAAACGCCGATATAGAGTTGGGTGGCACCGATCAAAAATTTAACCTCCTGGTAGGACGGCAGTTAATGCGGGAGTATGGCCAGGAACCTCAGATCGCCCTGATGATGCCCATCCTGGAAGGCACCGACGGGGTGCAGAAGATGAGCAAAAGCCTGGGCAACTATATCGGTGTCAATGAAGTGCCCAACGAGATGTTCGGCAAGACCATGTCAATATCCGATGAACTCATCTGCCGCTATTTTGAACTGCTGACCGGAATTAGCAATGAAGAGTTAAAGAGCATAAACGACGCTATGGCTTCCGGCAGGCTCAATCCCCGCGACGCCAAGATTCGCTTGGCCGAGGAGCTTATCGGCCGCTTCCATAGCCCGGAAGCGGCAAACCAGGCCAAAGAACGCTTCATCAGCGTTTTTTCCAAAAACCAAATCCCTGATGATATCCCTGAATTGGTCCATGAGGAAGTAGAAGTATACTTGCCGCGCTTTCTGCCGGAGCAGGGCCTGGCGGAGTCGGGGGCAGACGCTCGCCGTTCGCTGAAAGCGGGCGCGGTGAAGGTGAATGGACAAAAGTACGGCGAGGAAAACCTCACCCTGCAAAAGGGTATGGTCATTCAGGCGGGGAAGCGTAAATTCATCAAAATCGTTTAGGCGCTAGTTAAGCTTTCTCAACGCCCGGCTCATTTCATCCGGATGGCCCGGATAGAAGATGGCGTATCCCTTTACTCCCTCCACGTCCAGGGAGATAAGGCGAATGAATTCAAAGCCCATAGCTTCCAGAGTTTCGCGTGATTCGCTTCTTATCAGCGCCATATCCCGTTCGGTAACGCGACGGGCGAAGCAGTAGATGTCGTTATCCTTGGCATTGCGCAGCACGGTGGCCACCAACGTTTTCATAATCATACCTCCATAATATATATACATTGACAGAACAAAGGCCGGGGAACAAGTCCACGGCCTTATGTTTTGCTGGTAGCCCCTAGGGGAGTCGAACCCCTGTCTCCGCCTTGAGAGGGCGGCATCCTGGGCCGCTAGACGAAGGGGCCTTTTCTTATATGGCAGCCGGACAAGGATTCGAACCCTGGCGAACTGATCCAGAGTCAGTCGTGCTACCACTACACCATCCGGCTGCAACGCCAATCATTATAATACAGCATCTGCTCAAAGTCAAAACAAATATAAAAAATTTTTAGGCTGCGGCTGGTAATATAAACTCAAACGATATTTTACCCAGTTTTCATAGAGACAAGATACAGCGAAAGCAATTAAAATACTAGGCACAGTCAGGCAATTACGTCAAACGGCTGGTAAATCCATCGCCAGTTCACTCCTGCAGGAGGGGGGCGAAAAATACTACTTACTGGCCGCAGACTTCCTTACGGATTCCAGCAATAGTTCACGCGCGGCCTCGGCGGATACGTTTGCGGGCTGATCACCGGCGATATAAACCAAGGCTTTATTCCATTCCGATGCGGGAAACTGATCAACTTCAATATCCAGTAGCGCTTGTAACAACTTAGATGCACATGCTCGCTGGTGCAGATTTGAGAGGTAAGCGCAATCACACTTTTGAGCCAGAGTATCCAATAAATCGAATTGTTTTTGCATATCATCGCTGCTCATAAAACTCACCTCGTATAGTATTTCTTATATACCTTAGACACCTGAGACTAAAATCCTGCATATGTGACCTAAAAACTTAAATTTTTTCACAAAAAAACAAAATATTGTGTCAGGAAACGTCATGACGCTGTAGGCTAAAGGTTTACGGTCAGGTCAATGTGTTGTGACAATTAAACTTGCCGCTTCCATGATCATCATTAACAAACCAAGGTTGGAGGCATAATTAGCTTGAGCCAGCAGCAACACCTTCGTGCACTGTGATATTTCCATCCGTGCAAGCGTACGACACCAGCGTTGTCCTGCCAATACGGCATTTGGGTTGGGACTGAAATCACATTAGACTAATTTCTGTCAAAAACGTACTGTTTCTTACAAAATACTAAAATATTTTATCAATAATATACCTAGCAAGCAATTTGTGACTTCTGTGTGACTCCGACATATTAAAATCATTTCATAAGAATGTGAAGTGGAGAAGAAAAATTTTTTGAAAGGTTGAGGCCTTATGGGTGGACATCCAAATAACGATGGGGATAAGGGCACCTTTGTGGTGAGCATCCAGTTTCGTCAGAATGCTTCTTGGCAAGGCACACTGCAATGTGTGGACGCTAGAAAGACGCAGCGCTTTCGCAGTGAACTCGAGATGATCAAACTTATAGACAGCGCGCTGCAGAAAGACGAAGATGACGGTATCGGTTGGAAGGAATAGCGGTGAGATAGCACCGGGATAGTTTTTATACCGAACGCAATATAAGGATCTCTGATTACAAGGCTACGCCGTGTGCAGGAGATCCTTCTCCATTTTTATTCTAAAGTATGAATGGACTATTATTATTGCCGGATATTTTTGTTTTAGGGTATAGTACTATGCGGTTTAAAAATAGAAAATTGACAAGTTATCTACTGGAGATTAGAATTTAAAGCGGATTATCAACCGGAAGGAATATTTTTATGCACATACAGGCGCCGCGAGGGACTTATGACATATTACCGCCGGCCTCCCGCCGATGGCAGGAGATGGAGCGTGTGATGCGTGATATATCCAGCCGTTACGGGTATCAGGAAATTCGCTTTCCCGTCTTTGAACATACCGAGTTGTTTGAGCGCGGAGTAGGGGAGACCAGCGACATCGTCAGCAAGGAAATGTACACCTTTAACGACAAGGGCGACCGTTCAATCACGTTGCGCCCGGAGGGTACTGCTTCCTGTGCCCGCGCTCTGACTGAGCATAGTGCTTATGCCGGCGTTCTACCGGTTAAATGGTACTATATGGGCCCCATGTTTCGCTATGACCGACCCGCCGCCGGGCGCTACCGGCAGTTTCATCAGTTTGGCATTGAGGCTTTTGGGGTGGACAGTGCCTGGCTGGATGCCGAGGTGATAGCATTATTGCTCCATATTTTGCGGGAGTTGGGCATAGAGGAATATGAACTGCATCTGAACTCGGTGGGATGCCCGATATGCCGCGAGGAGTACCGCCAAAAGCTCATCGCGCACATCCGGCTCTTGCAGGACCGGCTTTGCGGGGACTGCCAAAACCGTTTCGAGAAAAACCCTCTTAGAGTGTTGGATTGCAAGGTCCCTTCCTGT
>JAUNBV010000105.1 GCA_030526885.1 Syntrophomonadaceae bacterium | reverse complement strand
TGTGCTGCTCCGGGCCGGGCGCAATATCTGGCGCGGGCAGGTGTTTGATGAAAATTTCTTGATGAGCCTGGCTACGGTGGGAGCTTTTTTTATCGGCAAATATCCGGAGGGCGTGGCGGTGATGCTGTTCTATCAGGTGGGCGAGCTGTTTCAGGACCGCGCGGTGGATAATTCGCGTAAGTCCATCGCCGCCCTGATGGATATCCGTCCCGATTACGCCCATGTGCTGGACGGGGGCCGGGTGGTCACGGTGGCGCCGGAGCAGGTGACGCCGGGCCAGGCCATCGTCATCAGGCCGGGAGAGCGGGTGCCGCTGGATGGGGTGGTCATCGAGGGAGCTTCCCTGCTGGATACCGCCGCGCTGACCGGGGAATCGGTGCCCCGCGAGGCAGCGGCGGGGGACGAGGTGCTCAGCGGCTGTATAAACTTAAGCGGGGCGCTCACCGTGCGGGTGACCAAAGCATATGGGGAATCCACGGTGAGCAAGATACTCGATCTGGTGGAGAACGCCGGCAACAACAAATCCCGCTCCGAGAGGTTCATCACCCGGTTTGCCGCCTGGTATACCCCGGTGGTGGTGATAGTGGCGGCGCTTTTGGCCGTGGTGCCGCCGCTGGTGATAGCGGACGCCGCGTTCAGTGACTGGCTTTACCGCGCGCTGATATTTCTGGTCATATCCTGTCCCTGCGCGCTGGTGATATCGGTGCCGCTGTCTTTTTTTGGCGGTATCGGCGGCGCGTCCAAACGCGGCATTCTGGTCAAGGGCGGCAATTATTTGGAGACCCTGGCGGCGGCGGAGATAGTGGTGTTCGACAAAACCGGCACCCTGACCAAAGGCGTGTTCGCGGTGCAGCATATCTGCGCCTATGATATGAGCGAGGCGGAACTGCTGGAGTTGACGGCCTATGCCGAGAGTTTTTCCCTCCATCCCATTTCCCGCTCGCTGCAACAGGCTTACGGGCGGGAGATAGACAGCAGCCGTATCGCCGAGGCGGAGGAAACCGCCGGCCACGGGATACGGGCGGTAGTGGACGGCAGGGAAGTATGGGCCGGCAATGAACGCCTGATGCGCCAGCTAAACTTAAGCCTTCCCGAGGATGAGGAATGGCTGGGGACGGTGGTGCATGTGGCGGTGGACGGGAAATATGCCGGGCATATCGTGATCGCGGATGAGATCCGGGACGACGCTTTCGCCGCCATCGCGCAGCTCAAAGCCGCCGGCGTAGCGCAAACCGTGATGCTGACCGGCGATATAAGGGGTATCGGGGAAAAAGTAGCCGCCCGGCTGGGAATGGACGCCGCGTACACCGAGCTGCTGCCCGCGGCCAAGGTGGAGCGGGTGGAAGCCCTGCTGGCCCAGACTTCGCCTAAGGGCAAGCTAATCTTTGTGGGCGACGGCATCAACGACGCGCCGGTGCTGGCGCGGGCCGATATCGGCGTCGCCATGGGGGGGCTGGGCTCCGATGCCGCTATCGAAGCGGCCGATATCGTAATCATGACCGATGAGCCCGCCCGGCTGGTCACCGCCATCAAAATAGCGCGGCGCACCCTGCGCATCGCCCGCCAAAACGTCATTTTTGCCCTGGCGGTGAAGGCGCTGGTACTCGCTTTTGGCGCGGCGGGGGCCGCTACCATGTGGCAGGCCGTATTTGCCGACGTAGGCGTAGCCCTGCTGGCGGTTTTGAATGCCCTGCGGGTGTTGAACACGAAAAACCTATGAGATTTTACTTCAGCGTCAATCGGCTTCGGTCAGCTTCAGGCATATCACGCTCATATCGTCGCGCGGGCGGCGATTGCACAGCATCAGCGCCTGGTGGATGATAATCTCGGCCAGGGTTTGCGGGTCGTCCTCGTCCAGGTTGTTCAGCAGGGTAAAAAGCCACTCCTCGCCGTTGACGTTTTCGCGGTCTACGTCCAGCAGCCCGTCGGAAATCATCAGCACCATGTCACCCGCGGTCAAACGGCGCTGGATGCTGTACACGTCCAGTTTGTCCATGATGCCCACCGGCAGCGAGGATGAGCGGATCATGCTCACTTCGCCCTGGTGGCGGATGAAGCTGGGCGCCGCCGCCGTCTTGATGAAATCCGCCTCGCCGCTGCCGAGGTTCAAAAGCATCATATCCACGGTAGTAAACACTTCTTCCTCGTCGCGCAGCAGCAGGACCGAATTCACGGTTTGCAGCGCCAGTTCCTTTTCCAGCCCGCTGTTTAACATGTTTTCCAGCAGATCGACGGCGGTGCGGCTGGTGCGGTTAGCGTTCTGGCCGGTGCCCATGCCGTCGCTCAGCACCACCAGCTCCATGCCTTCGCGCAGCCGGCAGATGCGGATGCTGTCGCCGCAGATGCCGTCGCGCGCTACCTGCGCGCTGCCGTTTAACAGCCGGTAGCGGCTGCCGGTCTGCAGGGTAAAGGCGCAGCGGCCGCGCCCCGGCAGAGGGGAACAGCGGCGCGCGGTCACTACCATGCGCTGTTGCAGCAGTTCACTGAAAAAGGGCGCCAGGGCTTCGGCGCAGTAATATCCGTTGCCACAGGCGGGTACGCTGATATCCAGCCGCAGCTCCGAACCCAGGCGCACCGGACTGAGCTCCAGCACCTGATATCCCGCCTGCTCCGACGCCAGCAGCAATTCCTCCCGCAGCCCCATATCCATCAGCCGGGAGGGGGCAAACTCGGCGGCCAATTCCCGCACCATGTTGCCCGCGCCGGCAAACTGCCGCGACAACAGGCGACGGGATTCGTCGATCTTGCCCCACCAGAATTCGCTCATATGCAGATGCTCATAAAGGCGGTTTACGGTGGTTACCAGTTCGCGCCCCCGCAGACAGCGCCGTTTAAAGTTTTGGGGGATATCCTCGAAACGGGCTTCACCGTTTAATTCCGTCAGCCGGAAAATGGTCAGGAGTTCCTGCGAAGCGGCGGCGGCGTCCTCTTCCCAGCAGCGGTCATGGCGGGAACAGCCGTCGCAAAAGCCCTGCGCCAGTTCGTCATACAGCCAGGCGGTGCAGGCGCTGTTGGTCAGACCGCGCGGCTCGGCCACATTACCGGAAAAGCTGGCCCCCAATTCATCGAATACATTAGCCAGCCGGTGAATCTTATGGCGGGTAGCCTCATGCATGAGGCGGTCCGGCGCATCCGGCGCCACCGGCAAAGCCTCGACGGTCACGTCGCCGGTATGCTCCGGCGTTGCCAGCGCGGCTCGCCGCCGCAGCGATTCCGGCACCAGCAAAAACAGCGCGCACGCCACCAGGCTTTCCCACAACCCGGTCACCACCGACGCGCTGTCGGGGAGGAACATGGACAGGGCCAGATTACCCAGTAAAAAGCCCAGCATGATACCGAGGCGGCCAAACTGGCGGAACAGGCCCGCCAGCAGGCCCGAAACGGCGTACATCCCCAGGGTTTGAGTAAACACGTTGGAGCTTAGGGACGGGATCAGCCCCGCCATAACGCCCGCCATGGTGGCCGCGCCACTGCCCCACACAAAGGCGGCGGTCAGGATGCCCAGCCGGCACATCATATTGCTCACCGAGAGCCCCAGTATCACGATGCCCTCCAGCCCCAGGACCAGCCCTACCCCTAAAATGATCAGGGCCGCGATATCCTCGATCTGCAGCCCGCCGATGTGTCGGGGCCGGCGCAGGAGTTCCCGGCTCTGCATGAGCACAAAGCACAGCATTGCGCCGATGATGGACTCAAACACCAGCACCATTCCGTAATAAAAGGTCAAAACGCCGCCCATCATCAGCAGCGCGCTTTTACATATCAACAACACGGCAAAAACCGTCATCGACAGCACCCACCAGCGCTGTTGCGGTCGGAATTTCAGGAATTGAAAACTGATGGCCAGCGCCAGCAGGGCCACGATGTTGGCCTGCAGGAATATGCCTTCCATAACGGTGGTAAACCCGATCAGCGCCCCGGCGGCAATCATTATGCGCTGGCGCATATCCTTCCAGCCAAAGGCGGCCAGAAAAGCAAAAACAAAGGGGGACAATTCCCCCAAAAGCAGTGCGCGGGCCAGTATCAGCGCCGTCAACGCCAGCAGCAGGCCGCGCGCGCTAAACAGCAACGGCAGTTCCTGCGACCAGCGCTGAAAAATATTATATAAAAACAGCGCCGCCGCGCGCAGCGCCCTTAGCGGCAACGGCCCCAGCGCCTGCCGGGCCCTGCCGGCCCGGTAAAAAAAATTGCGCCGCCAATCCGTGATGCGCCTTTGCTTTATGATTTCCGCCGCTTCCTCCTCCCGTAATCGCTCATAAACATAGATATCCGTCCGGTCGTCCATTTACACAAAGCCCCCTGTCCTGCTGATAAGCCCGATAATTATAGCGCAGGACGGCATGAGAACTTGTCAACCCGAGGCGGCGGCGGCAGGTATATTCCGCCCAATTTTGACTCTATCCGGCAAAAGCCGGCCTAAAGCCTGAAAAATCAGCGGTTTAAAGCCCGTATTTCAGGGTTTCAAGGTGAGGATGGCGCCGTGCAGCAGGTCGCTTTCGCTGATGGTGCAGTGGTCGCGGCGCAGTTCTTCCATGATGGTGAGGGCGATGAGGGCGCCGTGGACGATGATGTCGGCGCGTTCGGGCTGGAGGCCGGGGAGTTGGCGGCGCTCTGCCAGCGGGAGGCCGCTCAGATGGTGATACAGGGCGCGCATTTTTTCCAGGCTCAGGGCATGGCCGTGTACCAACTCGGTTTTAAATTCGGCTAGGCGCAGGTCCACCGCCGCCAGGGTACTGGCGCTGCCGCCGGCAAAAACCAGCGGGTGGGGGGAGAGGGCCTCGCGGCAAGGGCTAAGGGGTTTGAGCGCGGCGGCGATGGCGGCGCGCTCCAGGTTTTGCTCATGGGCGCGCACCGCGCCCAGCGGCAGGGACAGCAAAAGAGCCTGCGGGGGGCAGATAAATTCGGTGCTGCCGCCGCCCAGGTCCACTAACAGCATCGGCGCGGCCAGTTTAAGCCTCCGGCTGGCCCCGGCGTAACTGAGGGCGGCTTCCTCCTCCCCGCTGATAAGCTCCACCGCCAGTCCCGCTTCATCGCGGCAACGGCGCAGGAATTCCGTTCCGTTGCGGGCTTCGCGCACGGCGGAGGTGGCAAAGGCGCGGCCCGTGTGCGCGCGGTATTCGCGCAGCGTCGAGCCGTATTCCCGCAGGCAGTTTAGGGTGCGCTCCATCGCCACCGGGGTGAGTTCATAATTTAAGTACAGCCCTTCGCCGATACGGGTAGAGTTTAGAGCGCCAAAAACCGGGCGCAATGAGTCGCCTTCGCGGTCCGCGATGAGCAGGCGGCAGGAATTGGTGCCTATGTCTATGGCGTAATAACGGGTCATGCTTGCAGCCCGTATTCCGCTGCCAGCGCGGCAAAGGCGGGCATGGCGGCGGTAATTTGCTTCTCGGTGACGCAGTAAGCGATGCGCACGTAGCCGGGGCAACCGAAATCATCGCCCGGCACCAGCAGCAGTTCGTGGCCTCTCGCCCGCGCGCAGAAGGCGTTGGCGTCGGGCTCCGGCGAGCGCATAAAAAGATAGAAGGCGCCGTCCGGCTTGATATAGCTGTAGCCCAGCTCGCGCAGGCCGGCGGTGAGCAGGTCGCGGTTTCTTTTATAGGCGGCGATATCGGCGGTGAGGCCGAGGTTACGGGCCACCACCTGTTGAAACAGGGAAGGCGCGCACACGTAGCCCAGCGCGCGCGCGGCCCCGGCGGCGGCGGCATAGAGCCCCCGGCTGTCGGTCACCGCATCCGGGATGAGCACATAGCCGATACGCTCGCCGGGCAGGGATAGGGACTTGCTGTAGGAATAGCACACCAGCGTATCGTCATAATATGCCGGCAACCAAGGCACGGCGACATCGTCGTACACCAGTTCCCGATAAGGCTCATCGGCGATGAGGTAGATGGGATGGCCGTATTGGCGGGATTTTTCCTTCAGCACGGCGGCCAGCGCGGATACGGTGGCTTCCGAATATACCACCCCGGAGGGGTTGTTGGGGGAATTGATGATTACGGCCTTGGTATGGGGAGTGACCGCGGCGGCCAGGCGTTCCGGCTCGATTTGAAAATCCCCGGCCCGGGGCACAACCACCATGAGCTTGCCGCCGGCGGCTTCCACGAACACCTGATATTCGGGGAAATAGGGCGCAAAGGCGATATACTCATCCCCCGGCACGGTGAGGGCGGTAAAGCAGATACACAGCGCGGCGGCCGCGCCGGTGGTGATATACAGGTTGTCCGCGCGGTAAGCGGTATCAAATCTTGCGTTGAGGTGTTGGGCCATCGCGGCGCGCACCCCGGAGTCGCCGGGGGCCGAGCTATAGCCGTGCAGCAGCGTGGCTTCCGCCGTGGCCAGCAATTCCCGGATAGTATCGTCGATGCTGTCCGGGGGGGGGACGCTGGGGTTACCGAGGCTGAAATCAAAAACTTTGTCGGCGCCGATGGCGGCGGCCCGCGCCCGTCCGTATTCAAAAATCTCCCGAATCACGGAACGGCGGCTGCCCAGTTCGTACATGGCCTGGGAATACATGGCATATCACTCCTGTTTCATATGTTTTTTAGGCATAACAAAAAGCACCCCGCGGCGAAGTGCTTTTTGGCTATGGGCTATGAGAAGTTGCGGCCGCGTTTTTTAGGCTCCGCTTTATTTTTTAAAGGCTGCATCCGTTCATCGCTTTCCTTGAGAAAGCGAGCTATCTTATCGTCCAGCGTGGCGGGCGCGGTAACCGAATCGACCCTTTTGACCGGCAACGGGCGGGGTTCGCGTGGCACCGGCGGCCTTACCGGAGCGGGTTTGGGCGGGACTGCCTGACGGATGGAAAGCGCAATCTTCTTGCCGTTAATATTCAGCACCTTTACCTTTACCGGATCGCCCTCTTTGATGAAGTCCTT